>NZ_JBHWJZ010000016.1:168290-185458 GCF_042731085.1 Streptomyces sp. NPDC059875 | reverse complement strand
CACTCGCTATGACAAACGCGCCAGCCACTACCAAGCCATGGTCACCCTCGCCTGCCTCCGACTCTGGCTGCCATGACTTTCCGGACAGGCCCTAGGGCCTGAGCCCGGTCCAGGCCGGGTGGCGCGGGTCGTCGGTGCGGACGACGGCGTCCGCGGCGTCGGACGGGCCGACCTCGGTCTCGTACCGCGCGAAGGCGGGCAGGGTCCAGAGGTCCTCGGTGCGGCGCGCGAGGGCGGCTGGGGAGAGCCGCAGATGGACGGTCACGTCGAAGGGGAACCAGTGGCCGAGCAGGAAGGGGCCGTGCACCACGAGCACGCCGCCTGGCGGCAGTTCCACATACGGGCTGCGGGTGGCCCGGTCGCTGACGGGGTCCCAGAGGTCGGGCAGCACGCGCCCGCCGCCGCCCGCCTCCAGCGGCCCGAAGACCTCGCGCCACAGCGCCCCGGTGTCGTACCAGCCGCTGTAGTACGAGTCGGGGTCCTGCTTCCCGTACTCGTAGCGGAGCGACGCGGGCCGCAGGAACCCCTCGGTCGAGACGACGAGCACGGACCGGCCGCGCAGCCGCAGCGCCTCGGCGATCCGCTCGGCGGTCTCCCCGGTCGGCGCCGCGGGCGCGCCGTCGATGCCGACCTTGAGCCAGTTCCCGCCGTCCCCGGGCACCGTCCCGTCGACGTGCGTGGCCAGGGCCTCGGCCAGCCGCTCCCAGGTGATCGCTTCGAATCGCACGGACTTGACCTTGTCATTGGCGTCAGGGTTCGAGCATCGAGTCTATGAACAGCACAGAGCCGCAGAGGATCATTGTCGTCACCGGAGCCGGCACCGGCATCGGCCGGGCCACCGCCCGGGCGTTCGCCGCCGGGGGCGCCACCGTCGTCGCCGTCGGCCGCAGGGCGGCTCCGCTGGAGGAGACCGCCGAGGGGCATCCCGGGATCCGGCCGCTGGTCGCCGACATCACGGCCGAGGGCGCGGGCGAGGAGATCGTCCGTGCGGTGCTCGCCACCCACGGACGGCTGGACGTCCTCGTCAACAACGCGGGCATCGCCACCGGCGGACCCCTCGGCACGCTCGACCGGTCGGTCATCGGCCCGCTCCTGGAGACCAATCTCGTCGCCCCGGTCCTGCTGACCCAGGCCGCCGTGCCCGCCCTGGAGGCGACCGGGGGTGTGGTCGTCAATGTCACGACGACGATCGGTCAGCGCGGCTGGCCGAACAACTCCGTCTACCCGGCGACCAAGAGCGCGCTGGAGACGCTCACCCGGTGCTGGGCCGTGGAGCTCGCGCCGCGCGGCATCCGGGTGGTCGCGGTCGCGCCGGGCGCGATCGAGACGCCGATCGCGGACCACATGGGGCTGTCCCCGGAGCAGCTCGCGGCGATCCGGACGTGGCAGATCGCGCACACCCCACTCCGGCGGGTGGGCCTTCCCGAGGAGGTGGCATGGGCGATCACCCGGCTCGCCTCGCCCGAGGCCGCGTTCCTGACCGGGACGGTCCTGCCCGTCGACGGCGGTGCGCTGGTCGCGTGATACGACTGCGCGAGGAGGTGGGTTCCTTGCGCATCGGTGAACTGGCCCGGCGGACGGGGACGACGGCCCGGGCGCTGCGCCACTACGAGCAGGCCGGGCTGATCACATCGGTCCGCGCGGCGAACGGATACCGGATGTACGACACGTCGGCATCGGCTCGGGTGTCCAACATCCGGTATCTGCTGGATGCCGGGCTCACCCTGGAGGACGTGGCCGCGTTCAGCGCCTGCCTCGACGGTGACCTGCCCGGCACGACGCCCTCCGCCCGCGGGCTGGAGATCGCCCGCGAGCGGCTGGCCGTCCTGGAGGCGCGGATCGCCGCCCAGACCGCGGCCCGGGACCGGCTGGCCGCCGCCCTGGCGGGCGTGGACGCGTGAACGGCCGCCACGCGCGGTAAAGCGCGCCGTCCGCCGCTCGGCCCCTAGGAGAGGCAGAACGCGCAGTCCGGTGCTTCCGCCTCGATCGACAGCGGTGCGTCCTGGGGCAGCAGGCAGGTCATGTAGAGCACGACGGGTTCGGAGCCGAAGTTGTGCCCGATGTGCCGGTTCCTGCGGCCCGCGGGTTCGACGAACGCCTCACCCGCGGACACCGTCTCGACCGAGCAGTCGTGCAGGACGCGGGTGAGCGTGCCCGACTGCACGACGGCGATGATCTGGCCGGGGTGGTGGTGCCAGCCCGTGGAGTCGCCCGGGGCGAGGGTGACGGTACGGAAGACGACATCCGTGCGGCCCTTGGGCGGCTTGATCCGGAGCGTGCCGCGCGAGGTGCCCTTGACCAGCGTGCCGCGGGTGTCCCGCGTGCCCGTCCGCTGGACCGCCAAGGTCTCACCTGGCTGTGTGCCCCGGTCGGTGCAGACGTCGATCCCCATGGAGCAGCCCCTCCCGCTTCCCCGTTCGCGACCCCTCGGTTCATGGCCGCCAAACAGCCGTACGCTACCCGTAAGGGGGATGACTCGGACGGGGATTGACGATCAGTTCACCGGCAGCGGCGCGAGCCGCGCCCGCAGTTCACCGGCGAGAGGGCCGTCCCCCGTCACCTCGACCCGTCCGTCCCGTACCGCCTCGTCGAGCATCGACTCCCCGCTCGCCAGGGCCCGGCAGGTCGCGGAGTCCGTCCGCAGCCGCACGTCGGCCCCGTCGGCCGGTGCCCCGTCCCCGTACTCGGGCGGCCCGTCGCCCCCGATGCGTACGTGGAACTCCCCCTCGTCCAGGATCACGTGCACCACTCCCGCCACCTCGCCCTCCAGGGCGGTCAGCAGCGGGATCGCGAACCAGTGGGCGCGCACCGCGTCGGTCGGCCGCGGTTCCGCCAGGGCGGGCGCGCCCCACTCCGCCAGGGCCCGCAGGACCGGCAGCAGTTCGCGGCCCCGCCGGGTGAGTTCGTACACGTACGCCGCGACGGGCGGTGACAGGCGGCGACGGGTGACGAGTTCGGCGCCCTCCATGTCCTTGAGGCGGCCGGCCAGCATGTCCGTACTGACGCCGGGCAGATCGGCGTGCAGGTCCGTGTAGCGGCGCGGCCCGGCGAGGAGTTCGCGGACGATCAGCAGCGTCCAGCGGTCGCCGACGACGTCGAGGGCGCGGGCGGCGGCGCAGTACTGGTCATAGCTTCGGCGACGTGGCATGCGACGCAGTCTAGACAAGTTGTTGGACTTTCCAAGCTCGAACTTGGTAAAACCAAGCATCAATACTTCTGGGGAGGTCGTCGCATGGAGTTCCGGCAGTCGAGCAAACTGAGCGAAGTCTGCTACGAGATTCGCGGCCCGGTCATCGAGCACGCCAACGCCTTGGAGGAGGCGGGCCACAGCGTCCTGCGCCTCAACACCGGAAACCCCGCGCTCTTCGGCTTCGAGGCGCCGGAGGAGATCGTCCAGGACATGATCCGGATGCTCCCGAAGGCGCACGGCTACACCGACTCCCGCGGCATCCTCTCCGCCCGCCGCGCAGTCGCCCAGCGCTACCAGGCCATGGGTCTGCCGGACGTCGACGTCGACGACGTCTTTCTCGGCAACGGAGTCTCCGAACTGGTCTCCATGGCCGTCCAGGCGCTCCTGGAGGACGGCGACGAAGTCCTGATCCCCGCCCCCGACTTCCCCCTCTGGACGGCGGTGACCACACTCGCGGGCGGCAAGGCCGTGCACTACCTGTGTGACGAGTCGGCCGACTGGTACCCGGACCTCGACGACATGGCCGCGAAGATCACCGACCGCACCCGGGCCGTCGTGATCATCAACCCCAACAACCCCACGGGCGCGGTGTATCCGCGCGAGATCGTCGAGGGCATCCTCGACCTCGCCCGCCGCCACGGACTGATGGTCTTCGCCGACGAGATCTACGACCAGATCGTCTACGACGAAGCCGTCCACTACCCGGCCGCCTCCCTCGCCCCCGACCTCGTCGTCCTCACCTTCGGCGGCCTGTCGAAGACGTACCGGGTGGCGGGCTTCCGCTCGGGCTGGCTGGTCGTCAGCGGCCCCCAGCAGCACGCGAAGAACTACCTGGAGGGGCTGACCATGCTCGCCTCCATGCGGCTGTGCCCGAACGCCCCGGCCCAGTACGCCATCCAGGCCGCGCTCGGCGGCCGGCAGTCGATCCACGAACTGACCGCCCCGGGCGGCCGGCTCCACGAGCAGCGCGACAAGGCGTGGGAGAAGCTCAACGAGATCCCCGGCGTCTCCTGCGTGAAGCCGAAGGGCGCGCTCTATGCCTTCCCCCGCCTGGACCCGAAGGTGCACAGGATCCACGACGACGAGAAGCTCGTCCTCGACCTGCTGCTGCGCGAGAAGATCCAGGTCGTGCAGGGCACCGGCTTCAACTGGCCGCGGCCGGACCACTTCCGCATTCTGACCCTGCCGTACGCCGACGACCTGGACGCGGCGATCAGCCGCATCGGCCGATTCCTGAGCGGATACCGGCAGTAGGCACCAGGGCGGGAAAAGGAGCGGGTCCGAGGGCGTAGCCTGCCCCCGGACCCTGATGAATGCCGCTCACGTCACACGCCGGCACACTTGAGAACCCGGGTCAGTCGTCATTGCGTCGCGTCCTGCCATTGGACCACCGCCGATCGAGCTCGGCGGACCAGATTCGAACTGGCATTTCGACGCACCAGGGCCCGGGCCCGGTCGATCCGGCGATGAGCGGCGCATACTGAATCTGGAGCAATAGTCTGAGATTGACGCGGTGTGCCTCTGCCTGGTTGGGCTATCCCGGCATGGAACGGTGAGTGCCGGGAGGAGGACTCGAACCTCCACTGGAACCGCGGATTCACGACAAGGCTCAGCTTCAGCTTTGCGCTCCTCGCGCACCCCGAGCCGTGTTCTGTGGCCCGGGGAGTCTGTGGGTGTCCCCGCTACCCGAAGAGGTAGCCGAAGACGGCGTCCCCGACACGCTGGTCGGTGACCTCGGCGCTGTTCGCCTCCTCACGGGCGAACTTCACGGCCTGCTGAAGCTTCTCCACCCGCTCCAGAAGCTCGTTCACCCGGCGGGCCGGCAGGGCGCCGGAGAACTTGACGGTGGTCCAGTACCCCACCGGCACGTCCTCGTAGTACACCTCGACCTGCGCCGGGTGCTTGTCGGTCGCCTCCGCCTTGACGTGGTTGCGCGGCACCTTCTTCGTCCGGACCGTGCGGACGACCTCGGTCTTCCACGCGTCGGTCGACGGGTCCTGCGTCCAGGACTCGGCCGCGTCGAGGACGGGCAGCTTGCGGACGAACGTGTTGATGTCCGTCAGCTGCTTCTCCAGGAAGAGGAGGTACGCGACGGGCACCCGGCTCACCAGGACGCGACCGTCGACGGTGATGTCGGCGCGCGCCTCGCAGTTGGCCCAGTCCTTGGTCGCGGTGACATCGAACAGCCGCGTCAGCGCCCGCGCGGTGTCCCGCAGCACGTCCTCGGCCTTCACCTGCACCAGCGTGGACTCGGGCGGAAGCTGCTCGCCCTCCTCGTCCTTCGGCTGGTACGTACGGGAGATGCCGGCGAGCAGTGCGGGCTTCTGCAGCCCGTGGTGCGCCGCGGTGAGGTCCTGCTGCGCCCTGGACTTGACGCCCTTCTCCACTGCGATGATCTGATTGAGTTTCGTTGCCACGCGACGGACCTTAGCCGGGTCGCCCCGGCGAATCGAACGATTATCGACGCCACTTGAGTGCGCTGAGGAGCAACCGGTCATGGAAACGGCGCTGATCGCCGTGGCGGGAACCCTGCTGGGTGTCGTCGCCACACACTGGTTCCAGGGGCGGGCCGCCGAACGTACGGCGGCGCTGGCCCGGAACGAACAGCTGCGCCAGGAACGGATCGCGGCCTACAGCGCCTTCGCCGGCGCGGTCGTCGACTACCGGCGCAGCCAGAACGACCGCTGGTTCCGGGCCGCCCAGGACCCGGACTCGGAGGAGGCCGAGGAGTCGCGCTACGCCTCGTACCGCCAGCGCACCGCCACACGCCAGGCGCTCTTCCGGGTCCAGCTGGTGTGCGACGACCCGGCAACCCGCCAACTGGCCGAATCGGCCTTCGAGATGACGAACTGCATGCACGAGTCGACCGACGAGGAGGACCGCGCCCTGCGCTCGGGGAGGGCGAAGGAAATCCTGGACCAGTTCATCGCCGCGGCCGCTCCCGGCGTCCGCTGAACGACCGAGTGGCAGCCGAGAGGTAGCCGAAGGCAGGCCGAGGGAAGGAGTCCGCCGTGGACCTGGTCGCGCCCGTCGTCGTCGAACCGCTCAGACGCCGCCGCTGCTCGGAGTGCCGGCAGGGGCCGCTGGAGCGGATGATCGTCGAGTTCCACGTACCGGTCTGTCTGGACTGCGCCGACCTCGGGCATCTGGTGTTCCTGCGCCGCGGGGACACCGCGCTCACCCGGCGGGCGCGCGAGGGCAGTTCGCTGTGGGCGGTGGTCGTACGGCACAACCGGCGCCGCACGCGGTACGAGCGTCAGGGGCTGCTCGTCGAGGAGGCCGCGCTCGCCCGGGCGGAGGTCGCCTGCCTGGCGGACGCGGAGGCGCGGGCGCGGCGCCGGGCCCGTGACGCGGTGCGCCGCGCGGAGCAGGACGCGGGGGTCACAGCGGCGCTGGAGGCCGAGATCCTGCGGCTCTTTCCGTACTGCCCGGCCGAGCGGGCCGCGGAGATCGCGGCCCACGCCGCGCAGAAGGGCAGCGGCCGGGTGGGGCGTACGGCGGCCGGGAGGGCACTGGACCGGGGTGCGGTCACCGCCGCCGTGCGGGCGGCCGTACGCCATGTCGACACCGAGTACGACACGCTGCTCATGCGGGGAGTACCCCGTCACCAGGCCCGGACGAGGGTCGCACCGACCATCGAGGCGGTACTCCGGGCCTGGCGCCGTACATGAGGACCCGCGGGCCTCAGACCTGCGCGCCCATGCGGCGGGCCCGGCGGTAGACCAGGGCGCCGCCGAGCAGGAGCGCCGCGCCGGCAGGGGCGGCGTAGCCGACCGGGTCCGATCCGGTGCTGGCGAGCGCGACCGAGCTGGTCTGCGGGCCGGGCGCCGGGGCGGGCTCCTCCACCTCGTCACCCGGTACGGGTACGGGTACGGGTACGGGCAGCGGCTCGGCGGGCTCCTCCGGCTTCGGCTGCTCACCGGGCGTCTCGGGCCCGCCGGGGCCGTTGACCGAGGTGTTGCCGATGGCGGGGTTGCCGATGCCGACCACGTTGACCGAGTTGCCGCTGACGTTCACGGGGAGGTCGATCGGCAGCTGGATGCCATTGCCGGAGAGCACCCCGGGGGAGCCCTCGGCGTGGCTCTCGGCGGTGGCGCCACCGCCGTTGGAGGAGGAGCCTCCCCCGTGCCCGCCGTGGCCGCCGTGCCCGGCGCCGCTTCCGCCGCCGCCCGGCGCACCGGCGCGCGGCGTTCCGGGCTTGTCCTTGTACGAGGGCGCGCCGTCACTGTCCCGGTCCGAGCCGTAGCCGTAGCCGTAGCCGTCGGGCTCGCTCGTGTTCGCACAGCGGTTGCCGACGGCCGGGTTGAGCAGTCCGACGACATTGACGGTGTTCCCGCAGACATTGACCGGGGCGTGCACCGGCAGCTGCACCGTGTTGCCGGAGATCACGCCCGGCGAACCGACTGCGGCGCCCTGGGCACCGGAGTCGGCGTGCGCGGCGCCCGCCGAGAGCGCGAGCGCGCCACCCGTGACCATCAGTGTGGCCAGACCACTTCGGCGAATCTGCCTCATGGCTTCCTGCCTTCCGGAGTGTTTCACGGGCATTTGCCCGTACCGCGATTAACGCGATCCGGACCCGGCCGGATCAGGCCGTTGGCGTGATTCACTCCATCGAGTGGGTGTGACCTCGAACGTACGGGGAATTATCGGCTCCGCTCGCCGCGGCCGGCCGACGGTTATCGTGGCGCGGCGAGGGGGTGAACCATGAGCGGGCGGGGACTACGGGTGCCGGTGGGGCCGGACGCGGCGCGGTGGACGACACGCGGGGTCGCGCGCACGGTCCTGTTCGTCGTGCACAACGTCACCTCCGCGACCCGGCTGCTCGACGTGCTGCCGCTCTTCGACGACGCGCTCGAGGTGCAGTGCCTGGCGACGTGTACGGGTTCCTCCCCGTTCCTCGCGGGCGTGCCGGAGCTGCTGGAGAAGACGGGGCTGCCGGTCCTGCCCTGGGAGCAGGCGAGACGGACCCCGGTGGATCTCGTGATCAGCGCCAGCTACGGCGGCGAACTCCAGGATTTCCAGGGGAAGTTGATCATCCTGTCGCACGGTGCGGGATACAATAAGAGGCTCGCGACACCGGACACCGGACACCGGACACCGGACACCGGACACCGGACACCGGACACCGGGCGGTCGGCGGGGCGACGCCCGGAGGCCGCTCCGGTCTTCGGGATGGCCCCGGAGTGGCTGCTGTACGAGGGCAAGCCCCTCGCCACCGCGACCGTGCTCTCCCACCCGGAACAGCTCCATCGCCTCACCGCGGCCTGCCCCGAGGCCGCCGAGACGTCGGTCCTGGCCGGGGATCCCTGCTTCGACCGGCTGCTCGCCCTGCGTGACCGCCGACCCGCGCTGCGCCGCGCCCTGGGCGTCGACGACGGCCGGCTCCTTGTCGTACTGAACTCCACCTGGGGCCGTGGCTCCCTCCTCGGGAGCGACCGGTTCCCGGAACTGCTCAGGGAGTTGACGGGGACCCTGCCCGTCGACGAGTACCGGCTCTGCGCCGTCCTGCACCCCAACATCTGGTACGGCCACGGCCCCGGCCAGGTGCATCGCTGGCTCCGGCGGGCCACCGACGCCGGTCTCACGCTCGTCGATCCGCTCGGGCCCTGGCGGCAGACCCTCGCCGCCGCCGACTGCGTCATCGGCGACCACGGCTCCGTCACCTTCTACGCCGCCGCACTCGGTCTCCCCGTCCTGCTCGGCGCGTTCCCCCACGAGGAACTCGACCCGGCCTCACCCGTCGCCGCGCTCGGCCGGACGGCGCCGCACCTGCGACCCGGGGAGCCGCTGCGCGCCCGGCTGGAGTCCGTACGGTACGGGCACACGCCGGGCCGCCACGACGGCCTCGCCGCACAGGCCACTTCCGCCCCCGGCGCATCGGCCCGGCTGCTGCGGACGCTCTTCCACGACCTGCTGCGGCTCCCGGAACCCGACGAGCCCGCCCGGCTGGAGCCGCTCGGCACACCCGACGGGCTCACGTCGACCGTCACCGTTCCACTGCGCGTCCTCACCTCGGTCCGGGAACCCTCCTCGTATCCGCCCGAGATCGCCGTCACCCGGTACGCGTCCCCGGACTCCGAACCCGAACTGCCGGCGGCCGACGACGCGCACACCGTCGTGGACGACGCGACGCACGAGACCGACCGGTTCGCCCTGGCGGATCTGGTGGTGGAACGGTTCCCCGCCCATCCCGCGCCGCGCGCCGCCGAACTGCTGCGGGAGCGGCCGTACGCGACGCTCGCCGTCGTCGTGACCGGCGGGGACAGCTGTCTGGTCCGTACCCGCGAGGGCACGGTCCTGGCGCTGACCGCCCGCCCCGGCCGGGACGGCTTTCCCGACCCGTGCGATCCCGCCGTCTACGCCTCGGCTCTCCACGCCTGGCGGGAGAGCGGTCGATCTCTCGACGCGCTCGCCGGCGGCATGACGGTGGTGACGGGACGGGCCCGGCACCACGTCGACGTCACGACGGACAGGTGACGCGCCGCCCCGTCGCCTCGATCGGCGCGGTCAAACCCGTGGGCTGATGGCGGCGAGCTCCGCGCGCAGGCTCGCGGCCATGGGCGATCCCAGAGCCTCGTGGCGCTCGACGGCCTCCGTCAGGAAGCGCCGCCGCTCCTCCACCGAACCGGCGGCGCGCGCCCGCAGCTCCGCGATCGCCGCCAGTTGGACGGGGGCGGACTCGTGCGTCATCCGCTCGGCCGCCTCGGCGAGGTGCCGGGCCGCCGCGCCGAGGTCGCCGGCGGCGAGCGCCGCCTCACCGAGGGAGGTCAGGACACGCGCCTCGTTGTACGGGTCGGGCAGCGCGCGCATGAGTTCCCGGGCGTGCTCCAGCCGGTCCACCGCCTCGGTGCGGCGGCCCTGGCCGGACAGGGCGCGACCCAGGTGGTGTTCGAGGAGGGCTGCGGCGCGGCGGTCCTCGGTGAGAGAACGGGCGCGCTCGAAGCGCTCTGCGGCCTCCGCGTACCGCCCTTGGCGCAGCCGCACGAGTCCCTGTGACTCGACGGCGGTCGCCTCGCCGCGGCGGTGCCGACAGCGCCGGTCCGATTCCGCGGCCTCCTCGAAGCAGCTGTCCGCCTCCTCGTAGTGGCCGAGGCCGAGATGGGCGAAGCCGAGCTGGGCGTGCATCCGTCCCTCCGCCTCGGGCACGTCGGGGCAGCGCGCCGCGGCCCGGACGCCGAGGCGGTGGGTGGCGAGCCAGTCCTGATGGAAGCCCTGGCGGAGGAAGAGACTCCACAGCGCCTCGCACAACTGCCAGGTGAGGTCGTCGAGTCCGAAGTGGTCGGCGGTCCGGACCGCCTCGACGAGGTTCTCGCGCTCCACGAGCTGCCAGGCCACCGCGTCGGCGGCCACGATGCTGTCGCGCTCCGGAAGGCGTGCGTACACCGGGCCCAGGCGCCAGCGGCCGGGCATCACGCGGGCATCGGCCGCGGCCGCCGCCCGGAGGTGGTGGCGGAGCAGCCGGCCCACCGCCCGGGCTGCCTCCCCCGGGCCGTCCTCACGTATCGCACGCCCTTCGGCGTCGGCGCGCAGGAGGTCGTGGTAGCGGTACCGTCCGGGCGCGTACTCCTCGAGGAGATGGAGTCCGGCGAGCTCTTCGAGCAGTTCGGCGGCGCGCGCTTCGGGTACGTCGAGGAGCGCGGCGGAGGCCGGGGCGGTCAGGCCCGCCCAGGGGCGCAGCGCGCCGAGCCGGTAGAGGCGGGCGGCGTCGGGGCCGAGGTCCTGGTAGGAGGCATCGGCGGTGGCCCGGACCGGGTCGCTCTCCGGTTCCGGCGAGGCGGAGTCGTGTGCGGCGGCGGCTGCCATGTCGCGCTCCAACTGGTCCCAGGTCAGGTGCGTCCGTACGGCGAGTCGCTCGCCGGCCATGCACAGGGCGAGCGGTAGTCCGCCGCAGCGGCGGACTACCGCCGAGGCGCCCGCGTCACTTCCGCTCCCGGTCCCGGTCCCGGTCCCGGTCTCCGGGCGGGGGCGGCCCGCGAGACGGGCGAGGAGGTGCATGGCGTCCGCCGATTCCAGGGGCGGCAGTTCGATGTGATGGGCGCCTTCGCGGACGAGCCCGGAGAGCCGGCGGCGGCTGGTGACGAGGGTGAGCGATCCGGGCGCGGCGGGCAGCAGCGGGAGTACCTGGGCCACGGAGTGGGCGTTGTCGAGCACGGTGAGCAGGCGACGGTCGGCGGTCAACGACCGGAACCAGTCGATCTGTTCCTGCTCGTCGGCCGGGACGTACTGCGCGGCCACTCCCAGTGCGCGCAGGAAGCGGGCGAGCACGGTGGACGGGCTCTGGGCGGTGCTCGTCGAGTCGCCACGCAGGTCCGCGTGGAGCTGGCCGCCGTCGTAGCGGGACGAGAGCCGGGCGGCGAAGTGGAGCGCGGTCGCCGACTTCCCGACGCCGCCGGGCCCGGAGAGGACCACCAGCCGCGGCGTCTCGTCGTCGTCCTCCAGGAGGGCGGTCAGCCGCTCCAGTTCGGCGCTCCGGTCCGTGAAGTGTCGGGTGGGCGCCGGCAGTAACCGGGGAATCGGGGTGCCGGGGACGAGTGCCGGGACGACGGCCTCCTGGAGCGTCAGCGTCCCGATGTGCTGGGCCTGGACGACCGGACCGTGAACGGTGCCGCTGAGGTCGTTGTGCACGGTGGGTTTCACCGGCCCTGGCCCTCCGGCGCGCTCCGCGGTACGGGAATCCGGCCGCTCTGCCCCGTCTGTCCGTCTGCTCCGCCGCCGATCTGCAAGCTGCCGATCTGCAAGCTGCCGATCGTGCCGGCCTGGATGACCGCGCCGTGCTGGACCCCGCCGGCGATGGTGTTGGACACCTCGACGGTCTGCGCCCCGGTCCCGGCCAACTCCGCGAGGATCTCCCTGAGCTCGGCCGCGGCGTCCGGATCGTCCCGGAGGCTGCGGCGCATCCGGGCTCGCCACTCGGCCAGTGCTTCGGCGCGCGCCTCGGCCGCGGCCTGTTCGTCCTCGCCCCGTTCGGCGTCCAGCAGTTCGCCCCGTACGGTGTCCAGTTCGGCACCGACGGAGTCGGCGTCGGCCCCGAAGCGTCCGGCGAAGAACTCGGCGACCCGGGTCCGTGCCCGCTCCCAGCCGTCGCCCACCATCTGCTGGACGAGCGCGGTCGCCCCCGCCGTCGCCAGTGCCACCAACTCGGCTTCCACCAGGCCCCCTTCGAACGGTCGACGCGTCACGCCAGCCTATCGGTCAGTGGCCG
This sequence comes from Streptomyces sp. NPDC059875, assembly GCF_042731085.1. Classification (NCBI taxonomy): domain Bacteria; kingdom Bacillati; phylum Actinomycetota; class Actinomycetes; order Kitasatosporales; family Streptomycetaceae; genus Streptomyces; species Streptomyces sp. NPDC059875. The sequence continues at coordinate 173,066 of NZ_JBHWJZ010000016.1, read as the reverse complement.
AGCAGATCGGTGAGCGCGCCCACGGGGTCGGAGTCGGGGGTGCCGCGCGGCCACCAGTCCTCGCGGTCGGCGTCCGACTCGTAGCCGTACCAGAGCCCGTCGCGTCCGAAGCGGAGCTGGAGTGATCGCGTGGACAGGCGGTTGCGCCAGGGGCGGAAGGCCGGGAAGTCGGAGGCGAGCAGCGCGGGGCGGGCCCGGTCGAAGGGGCCTGCGGGCGGGTCCCAGGGGTCTTCCAGGACGTGGAGGCCGGCGAGGCCGCCCTGGCGCCAGGCGGCGACGGCGCGGGCCAGGTCGGTGGGCGTGCGGTCGAGGGCGTACGCGAGGTCGCGGTAGAGCGCGCGGGTGGAGGCGGTGAGACCGGAGCCGGGGTGCGCGGCGGCCAGCCGCACGGCGTCCTGCCAGGGGGTGAGCGCGGCGACGGGGTCGTGTCCGGTGGCCAGGAAGGCGTGGGCGCGGGCGGCCGCCTCCGTCGCGAGCAGGTCCAGGGCGAGGGGATCCGGGGCGTCGGGGTCCGGAGGGTAGGCCGGGGGCCGGCCGGGGTGCGCGGGGACGGGGAGCGGCGGGGGCAGCGGCGGCAGCGAGTGACCGGGGTGCGGGGCGAGGGCGGCGCGGGCCGGGATCGTGGCCATCGGCGGCGCCGACGCCGTCTTCTCGGCGGCGGAGCGGGCCGCGTTGCGCTGGGTGAGGGCGGCGAGGATCTCCTGCTCGCCACGGCCCCGCATGAGGAAGAGGACGAACGGGTCCTCGTCGAGGAGCCGTGCCGACTGGTAGCAGAGGGCGGCGGCGTGCTTGCAGGGGAAGCCGTCGTCCGGGCAGGAGCAGTCGGGGATGAGGTCCCCGGGCGCGGGCAGCAGCCCGGTGACGGCCTCGAGGGCGTGCGGGACGTCCTTGTCGAGCAGGGCGGCGATGTGGTCGGGGCGCGCGGCGACCTCGTCCAGGAAGAGCTCCCAGCCGTCGTCGCCGAGCGTGCGCAGCCGGATCTCGGTGCGGTACGGGCGGGGGCGGCTGCCGTGGACGTAGGCGATGACCCGGCCGGGGGTGACCGTGATCGCGTCGACGTGACCGCGCCCGGCGTAGGCCTTGCCGCGGGCGAGGCGGGCGGGGTCGAGTGCGGTGTCCTCCAGGGCCTCCACCCAGGCGTTGCCCCACCAGGTGGCGGCGAACCGGCCGTCGTCCGGCGCCTCGCGCGGGGCGAGTGCCGGGAACGTACGGCGCCGGTCGTCGTGGCGCGGGCCGGCGAACCGCGCGGTCGGGGGTCGGCGGCGGTTCACGACGGCCTCCTCAGCGAGACCAGGTCCGCCAGCTCGCGGTCGGTCAGTTCGGTCAGCGCGGCCTCTCCGGAGCCGAGGACGGCGTCGGCCAGGGCCCGCTTGGCGCGCAGCATCTCGGCGATGCTGTCCTCCACGGTGCCCTCGGCGATCAGCCGGTGGACCTGGACCGGCTGGGTCTGTCCGATGCGGTAGGCCCGGTCGGTGGCCTGCTCCTCGACGGCCGGGTTCCACCAGCGGTCGAAGTGGACGACGTGTCCGGCCCGGGTGAGGTTGAGCCCGGTGCCCGCCGCCTTCAGGGAGAGCAGGAAGACGGGCACCTCGCCGGACTGGAAGCGGTCCACCATCCGTTCGCGCTCGGCCACGGGCGTACCCCCGTGGAGCAGTTGGGCCGGGATCGCCCGGGCGGCCAGGTGGTCGGCGAGGAGCCGCGCCATGGAGACGTACTGGGTGAAGACGAGCACGGAGCCGTCCTCGGCGAGGATCGTGTCCAGGAGTTCGTCGAGCAGGGCGAGCTTGCCCGAGCGGCCGGCGAGCCGGGCCGTGCCGCCGCCCTTGGCCGTCTGTTCCTTGAGGTACTGGGCGGGGTGGTTGCAGATCTGCTTGAGCGAGGTGAGCAGCTTCATGACGAGCCCGCGGCGGGCGATGCCCTCGGCGCCCTCGATCTGCGCCATGGTCTCGCGGACCACCGCCTCGTAGAGCGAGGCCTGTTCGCGGGTGAGCGCCACGGGGTGGTCGGACTCGGTCTTGGGCGGCAGCTCGGGGACGATGCCGGGGTCGGACTTGCGGCGGCGCAGCAGGAAGGGCCTGACGAGGCGGGCGAGGCGCTCGACGGCCTCCTCGTTCTCGATCTCCTCGCTGTTCTCGACGGCGCGGGCGTGGCGGGAGCGGAAGGCCTTGAGCGGACCGAGGAGGCCGGGGGTGGTCCAGTCGAGCAGGGCCCACAGCTCGGAGAGGTTGTTCTCCACCGGGGTGCCGGTGAGGGCGACCCTGGCCGGCGTCGGGATCGTGCGCAGCGCCTTGGCCGTCGCGGAGAAGGGGTTCTTGACGTGCTGCGCCTCGTCGGCGACGACCATCCCCCAGTCCTGTCCCGCCAGTTGGGGGGCGCTGGTGCGCAGGGTGCCGTAGGTGGTGAGGACGAATCCGCCGGTGCCGGAGTCCGCGTCGAGTCCGTCCAGGGATCGGTCGGCGCCGTGGAAGCGACGCACGGGGACGCCGGGGGCGAATCGCTGGATCTCCCGCTGCCAGTTGCCGAGCAGGGAGGCGGGGCAGACGACCAGGGTGGGTGCGCGGCGGGCCCGGCGCAGGTGGAGGGCGATGAGGGTGACGGTCTTGCCGAGGCCCATGTCGTCGGCGAGGCAACCGCCGAGCCCGAGCGAGGTCATCAGGTCCAGCCAGGCGAGTCCGCGGAGCTGGTAGTCGCGCAGGGTGGCGTCCAGGCCGGAGGGCGCGGAGACTTCTTCGGGTCCGGCGACGAGCCGGTCCCTCAGGGTCGCGAGGGCGCCGACGGGCACGGCGCGGACGGTCTCACCGTCCACCTCCGCGGTGCCACTGAGGGCGACGGCGAGGGCGTCGACGGGCTCCAGGAGGCCGAGTTCGCGCTTGCGGGCCTTGCGGACCAGGTCGGGGTCGACGACGACCCACTGGTCGCGCAGCCGCACGATGGGTCGGTGGGACTCGGCGAGGGCGTCCATCTCCCGCTCGGTGAGCGGGTCTCCGTCGAGGGCGAGCTGCCAGTTGAAGCGGAGCAGTTCCTCGCTGTCGAAGAAGGCCGTGCCGTCGGTGGCGGAGCCCGGGGCGGAGATCGGCGGCCGCACGACGGCGGAGGCGCTGAGCGAGCGGGCCAGCTCGCGGGGCCAGTGGACGGCCACCCCGGCGTCGGCGAGACGGGCGGCGGCGGGGCCGAGCAGTTCGTACAGCTCGTCCTCGGTGAGGGCGAGGACGTCGGGGACGTCGCGCTCCAGGAGCCTGCCGAGCGGCGGCCAGACGCGGGCCGCGCGGCGCAGCGCGAGGACGGCGTCGATCCGGGCGCGCGGCCCGAAGAGGTCGTCGCCGTCGCCCGCCCAGAGGGCGGCGGCGTCGATGACGAGGGTGGGGTCGGCGAGGCTGTGGATCTGGAGGAGGGCCGCGGCGGCCTGCCGCTCGTCCCCGCCCTCGTCGGCGATGTCGAAGAGTTCGTATCCGGCGAGGTCGAGGCGGAGCGAGACCCGTACCCCGGCGTCCATGCCGGCGGCGGCCTCGGCCGCCCAGGCACGCGCGCGGGGCAGGTGCTGCGGGGCACGCGCGGCGAACGGCGCGCCGGCCGCGTGGGCAGCGGCAGGGGTACGGGGCAGGGTGTCGGCGACCGCGTCGAGGAAGGCGCGCACCAGCGCCTCGGGCTCGGGCAGCTGGAGCGGGCTGAGGCCGGGGACGGGCGCGGCATGGCCTTCGGGAGGCATGGCCGCGGCAACGGCACGCAGATGGGCGATGTCGTCGGCATCGAGTGGCCCTGCCCGCCAGGCGTCCAGGTCGTCGGCGGTGAGCCCCGGCAGCAACCGCCCCCGCGCGGCGAGATGCAGGGCGTGCAGGGCGGCCGCGCCCCAGCAGGCGGTGGCGGGGTGTGCGGCCGGGTGGTGACGGGCGGCGACCAGATGGGGCAGGGCCTCGGCGACGCCGAGGATCACGGCGGGGACCTTGCGGCTGCGGACTCCGGCGCCATGACGGCGTACGACGGTGAGCTCGGCGACCTGACCTGGTACCGGGCTCGTGTCGCCGTCCGGGGGCACGGGCAGCTCGCCGCCGACCGGCGCCACGGGCAGCTCGCCGCCGTCCGGGGCCCAGAACGCGACCCGGCCGTCGCGGGGCAGGGCGGCCGGCAGGAAGACGGCGGCGCTGGTCTGCCAGGTGTGTGTCACGGCGCTGCTCACCTCCCGTTCCGCGACGGAATCCGACTGGATCTCCGACCTTACGGGTGGGGTCTGACAACGGGGCCCGTGCCGCTTCGCCCGGGCGGCCCATCAGCGGGTGACAGCCCGCCCGGCAGGCGGCAGGGTGACGGGAAACAGGCCTTCTGCCGCCTTCGCCCGACAGACGAGGATCCGCCATGTCCGTTCACCGGCGTCTCGGCACCGCCGCCGGGACCGCGCTCCTGACACTCGCCGTCGCGGGCTGCTCCGGCCTCGGCCGCACCGCGGTCGGCACCCTCACTTACGAGACCGAGCACGAGGCCGTGATCACCGTGACCAGTCCCTCCGTCAACGGCTGTCACCGGCTGCTCGCGCCCCACGGCGTGACACGGGTGGAGAACCGGACACTGAACGACATCAACCTGTACCGGACACCGAACTGCACGGGCGGGACGCCCATCTACGTCGCCACGACCCTGTCCGATTCGATTGCGCCCGGCACGCTCCCCTGGCGCAGCTACAGCGTCGTCCACTAGCGACGGGCCCCCGCCGCGGGGCCCGCCCCCGAGCCCCACCCCCGGCAGGCCCGCGCCCCGGGGGCGACACCCGACAGCCACGGGAGC
>NZ_JBHWJZ010000016.1:0-168280 GCF_042731085.1 Streptomyces sp. NPDC059875 | reverse complement strand
CCCGGGCCCTTTACGTGGCCCCCGGCCCCCCCCCCCGGGCGCCGACCCGGGCCCGCCAAATGCCGCGGGCCCCCCCCGCCGCCCCCCCCCCGCCCCCCCGCCGGGGGGGGGCCGCGCCGTGCGGTTCCCACCCGCTACCGGAGCAGGAACTCCGTCGCCGCCCGGGCTCCCCCGGCGCTGCGGCTCTGGGTCGAGTGACCGGCGCCCTCGAGGACGACCAGTTCGGCCCGGGGAGTGGCCGCGGCGAGCTCGCGGGCCCACCGCACCGGCGTGGACAGGTCCCGGTCCCCCGCCAGGAGCAGGACCGGCATGGTCAGCGTGCGTCCCGGCGCCGCCCGGTGGGGGCGGGAGGCCGGCCAGGGCAGGCAGGTCCGCGGGATGCCCTGGCCGCCGGCCGTCTCCCGTTCGAACGGCCAGACGTCCGCCGGCCTGATCCGCTGCACGGCGCGCTTCAGGGCGCGCTCCCGCCCTTCGACGGGCGCGGCGGAGTCACCCCAGGGCCATCGGGAGTCCGCGCAGAGCGTGGCGGCGTGCAGACCGGAGCTGAAGTCGGCGGGGCTCTCGCCGGACGGTCCGGAGAAGCCGGCGACGAGCGCGTCGAGCCGCGCGCGGTCGCCGCCCGCGGAGGCGTGGAGGGCGTTCAGGATGCCGAAGCGCGGATCGTCGAGCTTCGGGTCGATGATGCTCGCGATCACCAGCAGGTTGAAGACGCCGACTCCGTTGCCGTCGCGGCGTACCACCTTCGCGAGATCCCGCGCCGGGTCGAAGCCGCACCGCTGTTCCCGGCAGGCGGTGCGGAGCACCTGCGCGGAGTGGCCGAGCGAGTCCTCGTACAGCACGCCGGCGCCGTCGGACGGAACCACGGAGTCCAGGACGAGTCGGCGCACCCGCTGCGGGTGGGCGAGGGCGTACTGGGCGCCGGTGAACGTCCCGTACGACACCCCGTCGACCGTCCAGGACGGGACGCGCAGGGCGCGACGCAGGTCCTCGAGATCGGCCACGGTGTCGGCGGTGGTGTAGAAGTCCCGGTTCCTGCCGAGGCTTTCGGCGCAGGCCGTGACGGCTCCCGGGGTGGGGGCGACGGTGTCGCTGCTGCCGACCTCCTTCTGGAGCGCGGGGCAGTCGACGGCCCCGCCGCCGGTCCCCCGCTGGTCGATCATGACCAGCCGGTACTCGGCGAGCACGTCAGGGAGGCGTTCGCGGATCCTCGGGACGAAGGGAACGCCCGGTTGGCCGGGACCTCCGGTGAGGAAGAGAAGTGTCCCGCGCGGTGCGTCGGCCTTGCCGAGGACCGCGGCCCGGAGCTTCAAGGTGCCGGGCACGGCTCCCCCGCGGTCCAGGGGCACGGTGAGATCGGCGCAGGTCACATCGGGCTGTCCGGGGCAGGGCCGGTGCCCGGTGAGCCCGGGTGCGTCCGCGGCCGGTGCCGCCGCGGGTGAGGCGCCGGCGGCGCTGCCGGGGGCGGAGCCGACACACGCGGCGGCCGTCAGGACGGCCGCCATGGTCATGCCTGCTCGAGCCAGCAAGGTCATCGTCGTTCCCCCGCTCGGAAGACGTGGTGCCGCCGGTGTCACGGCACCGGCCGGGATTCCGGCCGCTGCCATCCTGCGGGGCGTGCGCCGTCCGGGCGTTGAAGATTCATGCGCGGTCCGCGAGAAGACTCCGTACGGCGCTGGGAACCTGGCCCGTGTTGCTGCGGCACATCCGGGTCAGATGGGCCTGGTCGGCGAATCCGTAGGCGTACGAGAGGGTCCGCAGACTGTCCTCGCCCTCCTCCAGGGCGTGCAGGACGCCGCGCACGCGCAGTTGGTTGCGGTAGCGCGTGAGGGTCGTCCCGGTGACGGCGTGGAAGATCCGGCTCAGATGGTGCGGGGACACCCCGACGACGCGGGCCAGTTCCTCCAGGGAGAGGCGGAGCGCGGGGGTGCCGGTGGCCAGGGCGGCGCAGGTGTCGCGGACCAGATCGGCGTGCACACGCGCGGTGGAGGGGCGGGCGGTGGCGTCGGTGCGCCAGTGGCCGGCGGAGGCGGCGACCAGGTCCAGTAACCGGTGGAGCCGTTCGGCCAGTTCGAAGGGGTCGGCGCCGCGGCGGGCGGCGGCCAGGAGGGCGCGGTGATGCAGGTCGGTGGGGCCGGTGACGGTAAACCTGCGGATGCCGGGCCGGCCGTCGAAACGGTCCGCGAGGAGCTGCTCGCCGATACGGATCTCCGTGGAGCGGTCACCCGGACCGACCGGATGGGCCACCTGGTGTTCGTCACCGGGGCGGGTCAGATAGCCGCCGGTCGGGTCGACGAAGAACTCCTCGCCCGCGATCCGCCGCAGATACCCGCCCGAACGGGAGAGGACGACGGTGTGCGCGTCCGCGTAGCCGGGCCCGACGAACGCGGTCCGGTCCTCGCAGCAGAGGATGTCCTGGACGGTGATCCCGGCGGTCTCGATCCGCCGGCAGAGCGCTCCGCGCCGCTCGCGTACGGCCTCACTGCGGAGCAACTCGTCGACTCCACGGACTTCCTGGTCCATCCCCGCCTCCCCCGTCGGACGTCGGATCCCCCGTCGCGCGCCGCCTCACACCCGGCGCCGGAGGACCAGCGCGAGGAGCTCCTCTCTCAGGGGGACTTGGGGCGGGCCCTGACCCAGGTGCCGTCGTCCGTCAGATAGGCGTCCACCGCGAGCCCCGCCTCGCCCAGATACCGTTCGAAGTCCTCCCTGCTCAGGGGGCGCGAGAGGAAGGTCTGGGTCCAGCGCAGGTCCGGGAAGACGTACTCGGCCAGGACCGAGTTGACGCCGTCGCCGACCGGGTCCGCCGACACGATCCGTACGGTGCAGCCGCCCGGGTCCTCGCGTTCGCGCGGCACCTCCAGGTGCCATCCTTCGCCCTCGCGCTGGATCAGGACACAGCCGTCGTCCCGCACATGCCGCCTGCAGGTCTCGAGCAGCGCCTGCCTCGCGCTGTGTTCGGCCGTGTGCACCAGGTACGAGGCGAGCATCACCACGTCGAACCTCCGGTCCAGCCGCAGCGATTCGATCGGGCTCCGCACCGTCTCCGCACCGGCCACGCGCTCCCGGACCGCATCCAGCATCTCGGCCGACTCGTCCACCGCCGTCACGGCGAAGCCCCGCTCGACCAGAGGCCCCGTCACCCGCCCCGCTCCGCAGCCCAGTTCGAGCAGCGAGGCATCGGCCGGTACGGCGGCCTCGATCACATCGGGCTCTCTCCCGACCCCGAGGCGCCGGTAGACATCGACGGCGCATCCGTCCGGGGTGATGGCTCCGGGCCCCGTCCCTTGGTGTCCCTCACGCATCCGTCCGCTCATGCCCCCGAGAACGAAGGGGGACGGGTGGCCGTTCCCCTCGGCCGGTCCGTTCACCCTCGCTCTTCGGGGGTAGACCTTCAGTAGGCCCTCAGGGGTTCTCGGCAGGAGATGCGACCGTCATGCGTACTGGGAGTGAGCCCGCGACCGCACGCAGTGCCCTGCGGATGCGGTTCTGGCTGAGTCTGTGGGGTCTGGCCTGGGCCGTCTTCGGTACGACGGTGTTCGCCCTGATCGGCAGGCCCGGGTGGGCGGCGGCCTGCGGTGTGCTGTTCGTGGTGGCCGCCGTCGACATGTCGATGGTGCTGCACCACATCCGCCAGGGACCGCACTGGCAGCCCGGTCGGGACATCCCGCCGTACGAGCCCGACCACGGCGGCAGGGGCCGCCACTGACGCCCCCAGGGGCTCGATGCGGCCCGGTCAGTCCTCCACGTCGAAGCGGGCCGCCTGGAGGTACTCCGGCTTCGGGTCCAGCGCGGCGGCGAGGCGGAAGTGCCGGGTCGCCTGGTCGGGGCGGCCGGAGCGCTGGAACGTGCGGGCGAGTGCGAAGTGCGCGAAGGCGTTGTCCGGCTCGTGGTCCACGATGTGCTGGAACTCGCGCTCCGCTGCCCGCAGTTGAGCCGCCGCGAAGTAGGCGCGGGCCCGCAGCAGGCGGGCCGCTCTGCTCTCCGGGTGGGCGGCGATGACCGAGTCGAGCAGCTTGATCGCACCCCGCGGATCACGGGCCGAGAGCAGTTGCTCGGCCGCACGGAAGTCGATGACGTGGGTCTCCGGGCTTGTCTCGGCCACGGTGGCGTCCTTCCCCTTGCTCCGGCGGTTCAACATCGGGAACGGCAGCGGTATTCCGTACGGGAATACGATCCGACAGCCGTCGCACGCCGGCATCCCTACCCAGCCGGAGGCGCCGCCGATCCGCCCCACCCGGCACCCCTTCTAGCGGCCCTCGGCGGCCCGCCGGGTCAGCTCGTCCCAGACCTTGCGCACCTGCGGTTCCAGGGCCTCCAGCGGCCCGTCGTTGTCGATGACGAGGTCCGCGACCGCCCGCCGCTCCTCCCGCGTGACCTGGGCCGCCATCCGGGCCCGAGCCTCGGACTCGGCCATGCCACGGAGGCGCACGAGTCGGTCCAGCTGGGTCTCGGGGGACGCGTCCACGACGACGACCAGGTCGTAGAGCGGGGCGAGGCCGTTCTCGGCGAGGAGGGGCACATCGTGGACGACGACGTCGTCCGGCCCTGCGGCGCTCTCCAGCTCGGCGGAGCGGGCGCCGACGAGGGGATGGACGATCGTGTTCAGGGTGGCGAGGCGGTCGGCGTCGGCGAACACGATGGAGCCGAGCTTCGGCCGGTCCAGGGTGCCCTCGTCGGTCAGGATGTCCGCCCCGAACGCCTCCACGACGGCCGCGAGCCCGGGTGTCCCGGGCTCGACGACCTCGCGCGCGATCTTGTCGGCGTCGATCAGCACGGCCCCGTACGAGACGAGCAGCCGTGACACTTCACTCTTGCCGGCGCCGATACCGCCGGTCAGGCCCACCTTCAGCATGAGCGGCAGCTTAGGACGCCCGGCGGGGGCGCTAGGCGTCGCCCTCCCGTTCGGCGAGGAAGCGCTCGAACTCGCGGCCGAGTTCGTCCGCGGACGGCAGGTCCACGGGCTCCGCGACCAGGCTGCCCCGGGTTTCGGCGCCGGCCACGGCGTCGTACTGGTGCTCGAGGCCCTGGACCAGGGCGGTCAGCTCCTCGTCGCCCTCGCCAATCTGGCGCTCGATCTCGGTCTGCGTACGCCGGGCCTCCGTGCGCAGCGCGTGCGCGACGCCGGGCAGGACAAGCCCGGTGGCGGCCGTGACGGCCTCCAGGGCGGACAGTGCGGCATCCGGGTAGGAGGAGCGGGCGACGTAATGCGGGACGTGGGCCGCGACGCCGAGCGTGTCGTGGCCGGACTCCATGAGCCGGAACTCGAGGAGCGACTCGGCGCTGCCGGGCACCTGCGCCTCGTCGAACGGGCTGCGGTGGCCGGGCATGAGGTCCGTGCGGTTGCCGTGCGGGGTGAGGCCGACGGGGCGGGTGTGCGGGACCCCCATGGGGATGCCGTGGAAGTTCACGGACAGACGCACGCCGAGGCGCTCGACGATCTGGCGGACGGCGGCGGCGAAGCGCTCCCACTCCACGTCGGGCTCGGGGCCGGAGAGCAGCAGGAAGGGCGCGCCGGTGGCGTCCTGGACGAGCCGGACCTCGATCGCGGGCGTCTCGTACGCCGTCCAGCGGTCGCGGCGGAAGGTGAGCAGCGGCCGGCGGGCGCGGTAGTCCACGAGCCGGTCGTGGTCGAAGCGGGCCACGACCTGGTGCGGCAGCGTGTCCAGCAGGCGCTCGACGATCTGCTCGCCGGTCTCGCCCGCGTCGATGTAGCCGTCGAAGTGGTACAGCATGACCAGCCCGGCCGACTCCTGCGCCAGGGCCACGTCCACCACGGCCAGGCCCTTCTGGTCCCACTCGTACAAATCCTGGGGATCAAGCACGATTACCGCTCCTCCTCGCGTTCGTAGAAAAGAACGCCCCGCGGCGCACGGTCATTCCCCCTGGCCCGGATTTCGTGAACGGAGTGTCAGCAGGTGAGCACGCGCGCGTGGAGCGACGCGCCCCGGGCACGACTGAGGCCCGCCCCCCGAAGGGAAGCGGGCCTCGATCGTTGGCTAGCTAGTGCCTAGCAGCAGAGCCGATTCAGCTCTGGCCGCCGGCCAGCTTCTCGCGCAGGGCAGCCAGGGCCTCGTCCGACGCCAGGGCGCCGGAGTTGTCGTCCGACTCCGAGGAGTACGAACCACCGGAGACGCCCGCCGGGGCACCGGCCGGAGCGGCGGCGCCACCCTCGGCAGCGGCGGCCTCGTCGGCCTCGCGGGACTTGATGACCTGAGCCTGGTGCTGCTCGAAGCGCTGCTGCGCCTCGGCGTACTGGGTCTCCCAGGCCTCGCGCTGGGTCTCGTAGCCCTCGAGCCAGTCGTTGGTCTCGGGGTCGAAGCCCTCGGGGTAGATGTAGTTGCCCTGGTCGTCGTAGGACGCGGCCATGCCGTACAGGGTCGGGTCGAACTCGACCGACGCCGGGTCGGCACCGAAGGACTCGTTGGCCTGCTTCAGGGACAGCGAGATCCGGCGACGCTCGAGGTCGATGTCGATGACCTTGACGAAGATCTCGTCGTTGACCTGGACGACCTGCTCCGGGATCTCCACGTGGCGCTCGGCCAGCTCGGAGATGTGGACCAGACCCTCGATGCCCTCGTCCACGCGGACGAACGCACCGAACGGAACCAGCTTGGTGACCTTGCCCGGGACGACCTGACCGATCTGGTGCGTGCGGGCGAACTGCTGCCACGGGTCCTCCTGCGTCGCCTTCAGCGACAGGGAGACACGCTCGCGGTCCATGTCCACGTCGAGAACCTCGACGGTGACCTCCTGGCCGACCTCGACAACCTCGGACGGGTGGTCGATGTGCTTCCAGGACAGCTCGGAGACGTGCACGAGGCCGTCGACGCCACCCAGGTCCACGAAGGCACCGAAGTTGACGATCGAGGACACGACGCCGGAGCGGACCTGACCCTTCTGGAGGGTCGTGAGGAAGGTCTGGCGAACCTCGGACTGGGTCTGCTCGAGCCAGGCGCGGCGGGACAGGACCACGTTGTTGCGGTTCTTGTCCAGCTCGATGATCTTCGCCTCGAGCTCCTTGCCCACGTAGGGCTGGAGGTCGCGGACGCGACGCATCTCGACCAGGGAGGCCGGGAGGAAGCCGCGGAGGCCGATGTCGAGGATGAGACCACCCTTGACGACCTCGATGACGGTACCGGTGACGATGCCGTCCTCTTCCTTGATCTTCTCGATGGTGCCCCAGGCGCGCTCGTACTGGGCACGCTTCTTCGAGAGGATCAGGCGGCCTTCCTTGTCCTCCTTCTGGAGAACCAGGGCCTCGATCTCGTCGCCGACCTTGACGACCTCGTTCGGGTCGACGTCGTGCTTGATCGAGAGCTCGCGGCTCGGGATGACACCTTCGGTCTTGTAACCGATGTCGAGCAGGACCTCGTCCCGGTCGACCTTCACGATGACGCCGTCGACGATGTCGCCGTCGTTGAAGTACTTGATCGTCTCGTCGATCGCGGCGAGGAAGGCTTCCTCGTTACCGATGTCGTTGACCGCAACCTGCGGGGTGGTGGCGGTGGTCTCGGTGCTGCTCGTCATGTGGGAAAGGGCTCCGGTTACGGACAGAAAGTCGTAGGTACTGCTACGCCGTGAGCCCGTATCGCACCGAAGAAGCCGGACAGCCAATGAAGCGCCTTTCCCGACTGAACGGTGGGGCGCCTCGAGAACCGAGGGGACATACAACCGTGCGAGCGCGGCCTGCTCCGTCTGAGGCGCGCAGGCCCGCAGCGCAACCTTTAGCATACGGGGGCAGCCCGACAGGGTCAATGCGCGAAGCGCGCACCCGGGGCAGATGGCCGCATAACCGGCACAACTCACGTCCTCCCAGGCCGTCCCGGCACGGGGGGCAGCGCAGCCGCGCTGTGCGCAAACTACATCGACGGGCGAGATGAACCAAGAGTACGGACAGGAAGACGGACCCGACCAGGAGCCGGAGGCGACCCGGCGAAACGCCGGCGACGCGGAGAGCAGCCGGGCGAGTCGCGGGTGGTGGGACCGGAACGCGGACGAGTACCAGAGCGAGCACGGGGCCTTCCTCGGGGACGACCGGTTCGTATGGGGTCCGGAGGGCCTCGACGAGGCCGAGGCCGGTCTGCTTGGCCCGGCCGGGTCGCTGAAGGGCCTGGACGTCCTGGAGATCGGCGCGGGGGCGGCGCAGTGCTCGCGCTGGCTGGCCACGCAGGGGGCGCGGCCGGTGGCGCTCGACCTCTCGCACCGGCAGCTCCAGCACGCGCTGCGGATCGGCGATGACGTGCCCCTGGTCGAGGCGGACGCGGGAGCACTGCCCTTCCTCGACGGCTCCTTCGACCTGGCGTGCTCGGCATACGGAGCGGTGCCGTTCGTGGCGGACCCGGTGAAGGTCTTCCGCGAGGTGCGCCGGGTGCTGCGGCCCGGCGGCCGGTGGGTCTTCTCGGTGACGCATCCGATCCGCTGGGCGTTCCCGGACGAGCCCGGCCCGGAAGGGCTGTCGGTCGCGTCCTCCTATTTCGACCGCACTCCTTATGTGGAGCAGGACGAGCTGGGGCGGGCCGTGTACGTGGAGCACCACCGGACGATCGGCGACCGCGTGCGGGACGTGGTGGCCGGCGGCTTCCGGCTGGTGGACCTGGTGGAGCCGGAGTGGCCGGCGTGGAACAGCCAGGAGTGGGGCGGCTGGTCTCCGTTGCGGGGGAATCTGCTCCCGGGGACGGCGATCTTCGTGTGCGAGAGGGACTGACGACACAAGGGCCCCTTCGTCAGACGCGAGGGGCCCATTAGTCATATGAAAGGACGGGGCCTGTGGACAGCCGGGCCCGCCACCGGCGACGACGTACGAAACTGAGTGCGTGATCCGACACGACGCACTCGACCGTCTCCCCGTCCGCCATGCCGTCCCCGAGCTGCTGACCGCGCTCGAGGAGCGCGGCACGGCGGTGCTGTACGCGCCTCCCGGCACCGGCAAGACGACGCTGGTGCCCCTCGCGCTCGCGGGACTCATAGGGGACGGCCCGCGGCGGCGGGTGCTGGTGGCCGAGCCGCGCCGGATGGCGGTGCGGGCGGCGGCGCGGCGGATGGCGTGGCTGTTGGGCCAGGACGTCGGCGAGGCCGTCGGCTTCTCGGTGCGCGGCGAGCGCAGGGCCGGGCCGGCGACCCGCGTCGAGGTGGTGACCACGGGCGTCCTCCTCCAGCGGCTCCAGCGCGACCCCGAGCTGGCGGGTGTGGACGTGGTGCTGCTCGACGAGTGCCACGAGCGCCATCTGGACGCGGACACGGCGATGGCGTTCCTGGTGGACGTCCGAGCGACGCTGCGGCCCGAGCTGAAGCTGATCGCCGCCTCGGCCACCAGCGACGCCGAGGCGTGGTCCCAGCTCCTGACGGTCCTGGACGGCACCGGTCCGGCGCCGATCGTGTGGGGCAAGGGAGAGGGGCACGGGTACCGCGTCCTCTTCGCCGCACCGCCCACCGGGATCCGGCCGGCGCACGGCACCTGGGTGGATCCCGCCCTTCTGCGCCATGTGGCGGCGACGGTCCGGCTCGCCTGCGAGCGCCACGAGGGCGACGTCCTCTGCTTCCTTCCCGGCACGGGAGAGATCGCGCGCACGGCGGGGATGCTGGCGGACCTCGACGCCGACGTGCTCCAGCTGCACGGACGGGCCCCGGCGGCGGTGCAGGACACGGTGCTGCGCGGGGCGGAGCCGGGTGGGCGACGGCGGGTGATCCTCGCGACCTCCGTGGCGGAGTCGAGCCTCACCGTCCCGGGGGTGCGGATCGTCGTGGACTCGGGTCTGGCGCGGGAGCCGCGGATGGACCACGCCCGGGGCCTCGGGTCGCTGGCCACGGTTCCGGTGTCGATCGCGGGCGCGACACAGCGCTCGGGCCGCTCCGGCCGGGAGGGGTCCGGCATGGTGTACCGCTGCTGGGCGGAGGCGGACGACGGGCGTCGCTCTCGCTTCCCCTCTCCCGAGATCGAGATCGCGGACCTGGCGTCGTTCGCGCTGCGGACGGCGTGCTGGGGCGATCCCACGGCGAACGGGCTCGCGCTCCTGGACGCCCCGCCGGCCGGGGCGATGGCGGCGGCCCGTGCCGCGCTGACGGCAGCCGGAGCGGTGGACGACGAGGGCCGGGCCACCGAACGGGGCCTACGGATGTCACGGCTCGGAGTGCACCCACGGCTGGCCAGGGCCCTGCTGGACGGTGCGCCCGAGGTGGGTGTCCGGCGGGCGGCCGAGGTGGTGGCGCTGCTCAGCGAGGAGCCGCCTCGGGAGTACGGCGACGACCTGGCGGCGGCCTGGCGTGCGGCGCGGCGGGGCGGTGACGCGTACGGCGCGCGGTGGAAGGCGGAGGCCCGTCGCCTGGAACGCTCGGCCGCCGAGGCGGGGCCGGAGGCGCCGGGTGGGCCGGGCCTCGGCGTCGCCGGGGACGTGACGGCCGGCGGGGACGACGCCGTGGCAGGTCTGGTGACGGCGCTCGCGTTTCCCGAGCGGGTGGCCAGGGCCCGGGAGGGCGGCGGGTTCCTGATGGTGTCGGGGACGGGCGCCGAGCCCGCCGAGGGGTCGGGGCTGCGCAGCGCCCCCTGGCTGGCCGTGGCGGTGGCGGACCGGCCGGTGCGGAGCGCCGCGGCCCGGGTGCGGCTGGCGGCCGTGGTGGACGAGCGCGTGGCTCGGGCCGCCGCGGGGCATCTGCTCCGGGCGGGCGAGGAGGTCCATTGGGAGGACGGCGACGTCGTCGCCCGGTCCGTGTCCCGGCTGGGCGCCGTAGAGCTCTCCGCGCGTCCGCTCAGGGACGGCGCCGACCCCGTTCTCGTACGGGCGGCGCTGCTCGACGGGCTGCGGCGCGAGGGGCTCGGGCTGCTGCGATGGAGCCGGGAGTCGGAGGAGCTGAGGCAGCGGCTCGGCTTTCTGCACCGGGTCCTGGGCGACCCCTGGCCGGAGGTGACGGAGGAGTCCCTGCTCGACCGGGCCGAGGAGTGGTTGGAGCCGGAGTTGTCCCGGGCGCGGCGGCGGGCCGATCTGGGCCGGATCGACGCGGGCCAGGGACTCCAGCGGCTGCTGCCCTGGGCGACGGGCGAGGCGGGCCGGCTCGGCGAGCTGGCGCCCGAGCGGATCGAGGTCCCGAGCGGGTCGCGGATACGGGTCGACTACGGCGGCGAACAGCCGGTCCTCGCGGTGAAGTTGCAGGAGATGTTCGGCCTGGCGGAGACGCCGGAGGTGGCGGGGACGCCGGTCGTGGTCCATCTCCTCTCCCCCGCCGGTCGCCCGGCGGCCGTCACCGCCGATCTGGCCTCGTTCTGGCGGGACGGCTACCCCTCGGTGCGGGCGGAGCTCCGCGGGCGCTACCCCAAGCACCCGTGGCCGGAGGACCCCGCCACGGCGGAGCCCACCCGGCACACCAGCGCGCGGCTCAGGAGGGAGCGGTAGCGGGCGCCGGGTCCGGGCGCCGGCCGCGGGCCTCCAGCCAGAGCGCGAGGGCGAGCAGGGCGAGAGCCAGGGTGACGAAGGTCCACGGCAGGTAGGAGGTCACGAGGAGGACCACCGTCCGGTTGGTCTTGACGAGCTCGACGGTGGACCGGATGTAGTCCTCGCGCATCTTCACATGGCCGGAGAAGGCGGTGACCTTCCACTGGGTCTTGTCGTTGCGCAGCTCCTCCTTGTGGATCTCCTCACCGTTGACGGGCGCGCCCGTGACCGGATCGATCCAGAACATGCGCTTGGTGGTGTACCAGATGGACATGCCCGACTGGGCGATCATCTCGGGCGTGACGCCCTTGACGGGCATCGTCTTGGGCATGGGGACCTTGGTCCAGGGGATGGTCTGCTCGAAGTAGTAGACCTCCATGCCGCGGAAGGTCCGGGTGCCCTTGTAGTGGATGGGGGACGTGGTGCGGGACCGGGCGTCGTAGTACTGGTAGTCCCGCTTCTCCGTGAGGAAGGGCCACTTGAACTCGATGCCCTCGCGCCGGACGGCGTCGCCGTCGACCATCGCCCCGGTGGCGTTGACCGGGTCCTGGGTGTGGGCGTCGAAGATGTAGCGCTCGGGGATCTGGGAGACCATCTTGCCGTCGGGGCCGGTGATGTAGGTGAGCGCGTCCCACACGACGACGTCGCGGCCGGCGTTGCGCTCGATCCGCTTCGACTCCTCCACGTTGCCCTTGAGGGTCTGGATGATCGTGAGCTTCTCGACCTCCTTGGCCGTGAGGGTGGAGTAGTCGACGAGGGTGGCGGGCTTCGCCTCCAGCACGATCTCTTGGTACTGGTTCGGCGGGATCTTCACCACGCGGGGGAAGACGTACCACCGCAGGGTGGGGGCCATCGCGGCGAGGAAGACGGCGAAGGAGAGCAGGACGAGGCTGGCTCGGCGGCGCATGGACTGGCTCCTCCTACTTCTTGGGGCCGGGGTCGGCGGTGAGGAGGGGCTTCGGAGAGGTGGGTCCGTCGGGCGGCAGGTCGACCACCGAGACGAGGAGGATGACGAGGAGGACTTGGACCAGCCCGATGGCGGCGGCTACGAGGGCGCGCATGGTCGGCCTCCCGGTGCTCGATCTGATGCGGCGTCAGGGCTGGGGCACCGTAGCAACGCGGCCGCGAGATGAGAACACGTTGCACTCAGAACACACAGCGCCGCCCCTGCGTCCGGGCGGACGGAGGGGCGGCGGAGTCGTACGGGATCGGCGGCCGGGGCCGGTCAGGGCGTCGGCGTGGCCTCGGTCGAGCCGCTCGGCGACTGCGTCGGGGTCGGCGTCGGCTCGGGGGCCGGGGCGGTGACCTCGAGTTCGATGGTCACGGTGCCACCTCCGGGCGCGGTCAGGCGCAGCAGGAAGGTGCCGGCCTCGCCGTCCGTGTAGATGTCGGGCAGCGTGAGCAGACCGTTCTCGTCGGTCTTCAGGTCCGTGAGCGTACGCAGCGGGTTGCCGTCCGCGTCCTTGAAGTACGGGCCCTTGGCGTTCGTCTGCGGGTCGTCCGCCGAGGTGATCATGGTGGCCGTGAGGGCCACCGACGAGGCGGCGGCGCCGTCGAGGGTCGCCTTCACCAGGACGCGGTCGGCGAACCGGTCGCCGGTGGTGGCGGTCAACTCCTCGGTGTCGGCGCGGACCAGGGTGTCGGCCTTCCGCTCGGTGACCGTCGCGGAGAACTCGACGGGC
The DNA here is from genome assembly GCF_042731085.1 of Streptomyces sp. NPDC059875. Lineage (NCBI taxonomy): Bacteria > Bacillati > Actinomycetota > Actinomycetes > Kitasatosporales > Streptomycetaceae > Streptomyces > Streptomyces sp. NPDC059875. The sequence continues at coordinate 155,175 of NZ_JBHWJZ010000016.1, read as the reverse complement.
GCCAGGGTGCGGCCCACGACCGTGGCCCGGACCGTGAACGTGCCCGGCCGCTCGCCCGCCCGGACGGGCGGCGCGACGGCCTTGCCCGTGGAGTCGGTGGTCACGGTCACGCTCTTCGCCACACCGCCGAGGTTGGCGTCGGTGGAGCCGACGATCTCGAACCGCACACCGAGGCCGGCGACCGGCTTGCCCGCCGAGTCGAGCGCGAGGACGGCAGGACGGGCGGCGAAGACGCCGCCGGCGGTGGCCGCCAGGGTGCCCGTGCCGGCGTCCTTGATCCGCACCACCTTCACCGTGGCGGGCGGGTCGACGGGCGGCTTGGCCGGCTCCGTGGTGCCGGGCGTGGACGGGTTCGGCTTGGGCGTGCCCGTCGACGGGGAGGGTGCGGGGGTGACCGGGGCGGTCGGCGTCGGGTTCGGCCGGGGCGAGGTGGTGCGGGCGGTGTCGCTGCGGTCCACCGGCAGCAGACCCGTGCCGTCCGGCACCTGGTGGGTGCCGCGCTTGTAGTACTCGAACCAGGAGAGCACCGTGTGCAGGTACTCGGTCGAGCGGTTGTAGCTGAGGATCGCCCGGTCCAGGTCCGCCTTGACCGCGAGGTCGCGGTTGTTGGCGCACAGGTAGAGACCGGCGGCCTGGGCGGCGTCGTAGATGTTGTTGGGGTCCTTGCGGCCGTCGCCGTTGGCGTCCTGACCCCAGGTCGCCCAGGTGGAGGGGATGAACTGCATCGGGCCGACCGCGCGGTCGTGCGTCGAGTCGCCGTCGAAGGCACCGTCGTCGGTGTCCGAGATGTTGGCGAAGCCGACGCCGTTGAGGACCGGGCCGAGGATCGGCGAGACGGTCGTGCCGTTGGCGTCGACCCGTCCGCCGCGCGCCTGGCCGGACTCGACCTTGCCGATGCCGGCGAGCAGCTGCCACGGAAGGTTGCACGCGGGGTCGCTGGACCGGATGGACTGCTCCGCCCGCTTGTAGGCGGCGAGCACGGACGCGGGGATGCCCGCCTCCGCGGGACCGGTCACGAGGGGCAGTTCTATGGAGGTGCCGGGCTTGTTGGGCGTGTTCAGCGGCGGCAGGTCGGTGTAGTACGGGGAGTCGCCGGTCGCCGTGCCGTCGGGCGACGGCGGTGTGTCGGCGGCGCCGACGGGCCGGTCGCCACCTGCGTTGTCCGCGGGCGGCGGGGTCACGCCGGGCGCCTGCGAGGCGGCCAGCGCCGCCACCGCCGCGGCCACGACGGCCCCACTGGTCGCTCCCCTGCGCAGTCGGCGGCCGAATTGCGCTGCCATACGGATGGTCCCTCCCCCTCGACGGCCGCGCTCCCCGCGCGTGGACTCAGGAGACCCTATGACACCTACGGGCCCCGGAAAACCGCGCCCTGACCGTGTTTCACTCTTTCGTCACCTCTTGGCCGCCTACCGTCTCTTCACGATCACTGCCGCATACTGGGCGTGATCGCCGACCGCAGGTCACAGGGGAAATACCGTGGTCGGCACGGATCCTGAGGGGGATGTTCCGATGCCGTTCACGCTGAGTCATGCCGCCGCGGTGCTGCCGGGCATCCGCCGCGACGGCACCGCGCGCGGGCCGCTGGTGGCCTCCGCACTCGTGGCGGGCTCGTTCTCGCCCGACATGACCTATTTCGCGGCCACGGCGATCCCGGACGCGATGGTCTTCGGCGACGTCACGCACTCCGCGCCGGGGATCGTGACCGTCGATGTGCTGATCACCGCGGCGCTGGTGGCGGTGTGGCTGATGGTGCGTGAGCCGCTGGTGGCCCTGCTGCCGGAGCGCCGGCGCGGGCGCGTGTACCGGTTCGTCCGCGGCCGCTCCTGGCGGGAACGGCGGGCGGCGCCGCTGGCCGCGTGGTTCGTTCTGTCGGCGGCGCTCGGCGCCACGACGCATGTGGTGTGGGACGCCTTCACCCATCTCGACCGCTGGGGTACGCGGTTGATTCCGTTCCTCGGCGAGATCGTGGCCGGTTTCCCGGTCTATCTCTATCTCCAGTACGGGGGTTCGGCCCTCGCTCTCGTGCTGCTGGTGTGGTTCACGGTACGGGCGCTGCGCGCGGCCTCCGGGGACCCGGCGCCGCCCCCGGCCGTACCGGTTCTCGGCCGGCGGGGGCGGTGGCTGGCGGGCGGGCTGATCGGCGTGTGCGTCCTGGCCGGTGCGGTGCACCGCTGCGTGCGCTGGTACGCGTACTGGGGCCGGATCGAGACGCCCCTGGACATCATTCCGACGGCCTGCTTCGGGGGCGGCGCCGGCCTCGCCGTCGGGCTTGTGCTGTACGGGGCGGGGATGCGGCTGCGAGGGACGGCTCCGGCTCCACGCCGGGCGAGGGCGGAGGCGTCGGGGTCGGCGGAGGCGTCGGGGCCGGGGCCGGGGCCGGCAGGGGATCCAGAGCCGGTGCGCTCCCGTCCGAGATCTCGTTGATCGTGTCGCCCGGTGTGTAGCCGCGGACCTTGGCGCCGCCGCCCGCGAGGCGGACGTTGACGGCGTGGGCGACCAGCTCCAGGGTGCGCACGCCGTAGCGCATGGACGAGTTGCCGTGGCTGAGCAGGGCGATCCGGTAGTCGTGGCCGCCGCCCCGGACCGCGCCGATGCTGTGCACCCGCCAGCCGTGGGTGGCACGCGGCAGCCAGCCGTTCTTGAGGTGCACGCGGGCGGCCCGCGGGGCGCCCGCCGAGACGCCCCAGGACTGTGAGGCGACGACCTTGCCCATGAGACCGAGTGCCGCGGGGCGGCGGGAGACCGCGCCCAGTAGCGCCAGCTGGTCACGGGCGGTGGTACGAGTGAGGCCCCAGTAGCGGTCGTGACCGAGGACGGTGTCACGGGCGCCGGCGGAGCTCAGGACTCCGCGCATCCGGTCACGCGAGAGCCCCTGCCACAGCGCGGTCGCCGCGTTGTTGTCGGAGCGGGTGATCATCGCCGACATGCGCTGCGCTTCCAGGACGGTCGGCGCCCGGCCGAACTCCTGCGCACGGTTGTGCACCGACTCCATGATCAGCACCTTGGTGACGCTGGCGGCGTCGTAGGACCGGTCGTCGGCGAGTCGGCAATGCAGTCCGCGGCCGGGGTCGTGGACGGCGACGGAGACGGTGCCGTTGCGGCCCTTGAGGGCGGCCCGGATGTCCGTGGACAGCCTGGCGGCGAGGGCGGGATGACGGGCCGACGCACAGAGCGCGGCCGCCCTGGAGGCCGCCCCGGCGGGCCCGGGGGTTCCCAGCACTCCGAGTACGGCACCGAGCAGGACCCAGGCACGCAGACGGGGGCGAGAGCTCCTGATCATGCCCCCCAGTCTCGGGAGCACTCCGCGCAGAAGCGCCCCCGGACTGGTCCACCTGGCGCAAGCCCGACGCCCCGCGGGCGGCCCCACGGCCGCGACCGCGGGGCCTCGCCGCGTCAGTGCGCCGCGGACTCCCAGTCCGGGCCCACGCCGACCGAGACGTCGAGCGGGGCGCGGAGGGTGACCGCCGCGGACATCTCCCGGCGGACCAGGGACTCGACCTGCTCGCGCTCGCCGGGGGCCAGCTCCAGGACGATTTCGTCGTGGACCTGCAGGAGCATCCGGGACGCGAGGCCCGCCTCCGTCAGCGCCCGGTCGACGTTCAGCATCGCGACCTTCACGATGTCCGCCGCGGTGCCCTGGATCGGGGCGTTGAGCGCCATCCGCTCGGCGGCCTCGCGGCGCTGGCGGTTGTCGCTGTTCAGGTCCGGGAGGTAGCGGCGGCGGCCCAGCATCGTCTCGGTGTAGCCCGTGGCGCGCGCCTCGTCGACGACGCGGCGCAGATAGTCCCGCACCCCGCCGAAGCGCTCGAAGTACGTGTCCCTCAGGGCACTCGCCTCGCCCGCCTCGATGTTCAGCTGCTGGGAGAGGCCGAAGGCCGACAGACCGTACGCCAGGCCGTACGACATGGCCTTGATCTTGCGCCGCATCTCGGCGTCGACGGCGGACCGCTCGACGCCGAAGACCTGGGAGGCGACCGTGGTGTGCAGGTCCTCCCCGGAGGTGAACGCCTCGATGAGGCCCTCGTCCTCGGAGAGGTGGGCCATGACCCGCAGCTCGATCTGGCTGTAGTCCGCCGTCATCAGGGCCTCGAAGCCCTCGCCGACGACGAAGCCGTGCCGGATCGCCCGTCCCTCGTCGGTGCGCACCGGCACGTTCTGCAGGTTCGGGTCGGTGGACGACAGGCGTCCGGTCGCGGCCACCGTCTGGCTGAAGGTGGTGTGGATGCGGCCGTCCGCGGCGATCGTCTTGACCAGGCCCTCGACCGTGGAGCGCAGCCGCGCCTGCTCACGGTGCCGGAGCATGATCACCGGCAGCTCGTGCTCGGTCTGGCCGGCCAGCCAGGCCAGCGCGTCCGCGTCCGTGGTGTACCCGGTCTTGGTCTTCTTCGTCTTCGGCAGGTTCAGCTCGCCGAAGAACACTTCCTGGAGCTGCTTGGGCGAACCGAGGTTGAACTCGTGGCCCACCGAGGCGTGCGCCTCCTTCACCGCCTGCTGGGCGGCGCCTGCGAACTGCTGCTCCATGGCCTCCAGATGGGCCCGGTCGGCGGCGATGCCGTGCCGCTCCAGACGGGCCAGGAGGATGGAGGTGGGCAGCTCGACCTCGTGCAGGAGCTCGCGGGCTCCGACCTCGCCGAGCTTCTCCTCGAAGGCCGCGCCCAGGTCGAGGACGGCCCGGGCCTGAGTCATCAGGGCCTCGGCCTCCGCGGTGTCGTCGGCACCGAAGGCGAGCTGTCCGTCGGCGGCGGCCGCCGGGGCGAGCTCACGGTGCAGATACTCGACGGAGAGCGCGTCGAGCGCGAAGGAGCGGCGGCCCGGCTTGACCAGATAGGCGGCGAGCGCGGTGTCCATGGTGACGCCGGCGACGCTCCAGCCGTGCTCGGGGAAGACCCGCAGCGCGCCCTTGGCGTTGTGCATGACCTTGGGTCGGTCCGGGTCCGCGATCCAGGCGGCGAAGGCCTGCTCGTCGGCCTCGTCGAGCTGGGTGGTGTCGAACCAGGCCGCGGCGCCTCCGGCGGCGGCCAGCGCGATCTCGCTGACGCTGCCGGTGCCCAGCGCCCAGCTGTCGACCGTGGCCACGCCCAGCGGCTCGGCGCCGTGCTCGGCGAGCCAGGGCGCGAGCTCGCCGGCGCCGAGGACGGTGCCGTCCAGCTCAACGCCGGCGGCGGGGGCGGCGGGCTGCTCCTCACCGGCGCCGGGGTCGACGGCGAGGAGCCGCTCGCGCAGCGAGGGGTTGCGGATCTCCAGGGTGTCGAGGACCAGCGCGACGGCCGTGCGGTCGTACGGCGCGCGCTCCAGGTCCTGGACGGTCCTCGGCAGCTCGACGTCCCGCACCATCTCGGTGAGGACGCGGTTGAGCTTGACCGCCTCCAGGTGGTCGCGGAGGTTCTGACCGGCCTTGCCCTTGACCTCGTCGACGCGCTCCACCAGCTCGGCGAACGAGCCGAACTGGTTGATCCACTTCGCCGCGGTCTTCTCGCCGACGCCGGGGATGCCGGGGAGGTTGTCCGACGGGTCGCCGCGCAGCGCGGCGAAGTCCGGGTACTGCTGCGGGGTGAGGCCGTACTTCTCCTCGACCTTCTCGGGCGTGAAGCGGGTCAGCTCGGAGACACCCTTGGTCGGATACAGCACGGTCACGTGGTCGCTGATCAGCTGGAAGGAGTCGCGGTCGCCGGTGACGATCAGGACCTCGAAGCCCTCGGCCTCGGCCTGGGTGGCGAGTGTGGCGATGACGTCGTCGGCCTCGAAGCCGTCGATCGCGAACCGCTCCGCGTGCATCGCGTCCAGCAGCTCGCCGATCAGCTCCACCTGCCCCTTGAACTCGTCCGGGGTCTTGGAGCGGTTCGCCTTGTACTCCGGGAACTCCTCGGAGCGCCAGGTCTTGCGCGACACGTCGAACGCGACGGCGAAGTGCGTGGGCGCCTCGTCGCGGAGCGTGTTCGCCAGCATCGACGCGAAGCCGTAGATGGCGTTGGTCGGCTGACCGGTCGCCGTGGTGAAGTTCTCCGCGGGCAGCGCGAAGAACGCCCGGTACGCCAGGGAGTGCCCGTCCATGAGGAGCAGGCGCGGACGGTTGTCTTGGGTCTTCGATGCTGTCTCAGCCACGGGGACGATCCTGCCACGGACCACTGACATTCCCGCCCCCGGCGACCGAGGGGCACGGACTGTCCGTGGCGCGTGACAGGATCGGGGATGTACGACACACGATGACCGCTCAAGGGAGAGCGCGATGGTCAGCAAGCCCCCCGCAGGCGACCCGGTCCAGGACGCACCGCAGGTCGCGCCGCCTCAGCACGCCGCCGCCGGGCTTCCCGCCGTCGCCCATACCCTCAGGATCGCCCAGGCGCAGATGGGGATGCGGCGCACCGCGCAGACCCTGCTCAAGGTCAATCAGAAGGACGGCTTCGACTGCCCGGGCTGCGCCTGGCCGGAGGCCGACAAGCGGCACGTGGCGGAGTTCTGCGAGAACGGGGCGAAGGCGGTGGCCGAGGAGGCGACGCTGCGCCGGGTCACGCCGGAGTTCTTCGCCGCCCACCCGGTGGCGGACCTGGCGACCCGCAGCGGGTACTGGCTGGGGCAGCAGGGCCGCATCACGCAGCCGATGTACCTGGCGGAGGGCGCCGAGCGGTACGAGGCGGTGCCCTGGGAGCGGGCGTTCTCGATCATCGCCGAGGAGCTGACCGCCCTCTCCTCCCCCGACGAGGCGCTCTTCTACACCTCGGGGCGGACGAGCAACGAGGCCGCGTTCCTGCTGCAGCTCTTCGCGCGCGAGTTCGGCACGAACAATCTGCCGGACTGCTCCAACATGTGCCACGAGTCGTCCGGTTCGGCGCTCAACGAGACCATCGGGATCGGCAAGGGCAGCGTCTCCCTCGAGGATCTCCACCAGGCGGACCTGATCGTCGTCGCCGGGCAGAACCCGGGGACGAACCACCCCCGGATGCTCTCCGCCCTGGAGAAGGCCAAGGCCGCGGGCGCGAAGATCATCTCGGTGAACCCGCTGCCGGAGGCCGGCCTGGAGCGGTTCAAGAACCCGCAGACGCCGCAGGGCATGTTCAGGGGCGCCGCGCTCAACGATCTCTTCCTCCAGATCCGCATCGGCGGCGACCAGGCGCTCTTCCGCCTGCTGAACAAACTGATCCTCGAGACGGAGGGCGCGGTCGACGAGGAGTTCGTCCGCGAGCACACGCACGGGTACGAGGAGTTCACCGCGGCCGCCGGCGCGGCGGACTGGGACGAGACCCTCGCGGCGACCGGCCTGACCCGCGCCGAGATCGAGCAGGCCCTGGAGATGGTCCTCGCCTCCGAGCGGACCATCGTCTGCTGGGCGATGGGACTCACCCAGCACAAGCACTCCGTGCCGACCATCCGCGAAGTGGTCAACTTCCTTCTCCTGCGCGGCAACATCGGCCGGCCGGGCGCGGGCGTCTGTCCGGTCCGCGGCCATTCGAACGTGCAGGGCGACCGCACGATGGGGATCTTCGAGCGGCCCGCGCCCGCCTTCCTCGACGCCCTGGACAAGGAGTTCGGGATCGTCTCGCCGCGCCACCACGGCTTCGACGTGGTGCGCTCGATCCAGGCGCTGCGCGACGGCGAGGCGAAGGTCTTCTTCGCCATGGGCGGCAACTTCGTCGGGGCCACCCCCGACACGGAGGTCACCGAGGCCGCGATGCGCCGGGCCCGGCTGACGGTGCACGTCTCGACGAAGCTGAACCGCTCGCACGCGGTCACCGGCACGCGCGCGTTGATCCTCCCGACGCTCGGCCGCACCGACAAGGACGTCCAGGCGAGTGGCAAGCAGTTCGTGACGGTCGAGGACTCGATGGGCCTCGTGCACGCCTCGCGCGGCAACCTGCCGCCCGCGAGCCCGCATCTGCTCTCCGAGCCGGCGATCGTGGCCCGGATGGCGCGGGCCGTGCTCGGCCCGGCCTCGACCACGCCCTGGGAGGAGTTCGAGAAGGACTACGCCACGATCCGCGACCGCATCGCGCGCGTGGTGCCCGGCTTCGAGGACTTCAACGCCCGCCTCGCCGCCGACCCGGGCGGCTTCGCGCTCCCGCACGCCCCGCGCGACGAGCGCCGCTTCCCCACCGCCACCGGCAAGGCCAACTTCACCGCGGCGCCGGTCGAGTACCCGACGGTGCCGGAGGGCCGGCTGCTGCTGCAGACCCTGCGCTCGCACGACCAGTACAACACCACGATCTACGGACTCGACGACCGCTACCGCGGCATCAAGGGTGGCCGCCGGGTCGTTCTGGTCAACCCCGAGGACGCGGCGGCCCTCGGACTGCCGGACGGGGCGTACACCGATCTGGTCAGCGAGTGGAAGGACGGCAGCGAGCGGCGGGCGCCCGGCTTCCGGGTGGTGCACTATCCGACGGCCCGGGGCTGCGCGGCGGCGTACTACCCCGAGACGAACGTCCTGGTGCCCCTGGAGTCGACCGCGGACATCAGCAACACCCCCGCCAGCAAGTCCGTCGTCGTGCGTCTGGAACAATCACAGTCCGCCTAAGCGTTTGCTCAGGTGGTTCCACGGGTCAGCGGATCGGTGGATCAGCAGCCGTACGAAGACGAACGGAGCCGGGCCGATGGGTGAGCAGCAGCACGTGAAGTTCCCGCAGGAGGTCATCGACGAGTACGCCGCGCTGGGCGTCGATCTTCCCGCCCTCTTCTCGGCCGGGCACCTCGGCAACCGCATGGGCGTGCAGATCGTCGAGGCCTCGGCGGAGAAGGTCGTCGGCACGATGCCGGTGGAGGGCAACACCCAGCCGTACGGACTGCTGCACGGCGGCGCCTCCGCGGTCCTCGCCGAGACCCTCGGCTCGATCGGCTCGATGCTGCACGGCGGGGTCTCCAAGATCGCGGTCGGTGTGGACCTGAACTGCACGCACCACCGCGGGGTCCGCAGCGGCCTCGTGACGGGTGTCGCGACACCGGTCCACCGCGGACGCTCCACGGCGACGTACGAGATCGTGATCACCGACGAGCAGGACAAGCGGGTCTGCTCGGCCCGGCTGACCTGCCTGCTCCGCGAGGTCACGGCCAAGGACGCCGACAACGTCCCGGGCGCGGGCACGGGCACGGGCGCCTGATCCCCACTCTCTGACGCGACTCCCCTGAACCCCGGCGCGGCCCGGGACCGCCACCGCCGTCCCGGGCCGCGCCGCGTCGGGGCACCGCCGTCCCGGGCCGCGGCACGTCGGGGCACCGCCCGTGGACCCGCTCGAGGCACCGCCCGAGGCAACGCTCGAGACACCACCCTGGGTACGAGCCGGCCCGGCCCGAGCGGGTTCACGGTCACAGGGAGCCACCATCACGGGAGTCGGCGCACCCTCGGACCGGGGCGACGAGGCACGACACCCGACGGGCGAATCCACCTCTTCCGGGCGCCGCCCCGGGCGCGGATCGTCGGCCTCCGGAATACCGGCCCTCGGACGTGGAACATCGGCTTCCGGACGCCGGAGAGGCAGGCGGGACCACCCCGGATTCCGGACGCCGACCCCTCGGCCCGACAGCTCCGCCGACGCACCGAGCGCGACCCGGGGCGGAGCGACGACGGCGCCCGATCCGGCGATCCGGGGCGGACCGGGCATACCTCCCCCCGCACTCCCGGTACCCGCTCGTTCCTCGCGCCGTGCGCGCAACTACCTTGGCCGGACCGGCTGTTGTGCCCGCGTCCGCGATCCCCTAGCGTCCCGGGCATGGGGTTTCCGCCGTACGCGCAGACCAGGAGCGCGCTCGCCGCGGTGCTGGCCGTCGGCGTTCTGACCGCCCTGCCCGGATGCTCGGACGACCGGCCCGACCCGGCGCCGCCGAGGGCCAGGACCGCGGTGGAGATCTGTACCGACCTCGTCGCGTACTGGGTGAAGGAAGCCCTCGCGGGGAGCACGTGGGCGGGGCTCGACTGGGAGCAAAAGGGGCTCTCCAACGAGCAGTTGACGATCCACGACGACGTGCTCGCGCTCGCGCGCGCCCAAGAGCGCTCACAGGGGCGCGAAGCCGCGCTGGCCCTCACCGACCGGGAGAGCCGAAGACGGTGCGCGTCGGCGAACGGCGCGACCGGAAGCTCGGAGAACTGGAAGCCGCCACCGTGACCCTCCGTGACGGCCACCCGAGGGGCGAGCGGAGTGCCGCACTCAGCGTTCCGTCCGCTGACGTTTGAGTGACCGTCCGATATCCGGAGACCCTCGCAAGCGGTCCGACAGGAGCAAGATCTGCTCAAGCCCCTTAGCGGAACTGGGCGTTCTCACTATGTGAACACCGCATTGATGACCGCTATGTCCCTATTTGCCCACCACCTGTCCACCTCCTCTCCCCCTCGCGATAACAAGACAGTCACATCCTGACCTCGCCGCTCCCCACCTCCCTCACCTGCGCTTAGAGTCACCGCCAGTCACCGCGCCGCCGGGCGCGTCCACTGCACGGCCCTGCACCACCCAGTCATCCCCAGTACGGCCCGGCATTCACAAACGGCACCTCCAGCTCCACGCTTCACGGCACCGCCTCAGCTCGAGGGGGCCGCGCCAGGGAAAGGATTCATCGTGCGACACCGTTCCTTGCTCATCCTCACCACCGTGATCACCACGGGAGCACTCACGCTCACCGCCTGCGGTTCGCGCGACGACAAGGGCGGCAGCGACAACACGAGCGGCGGCACGACCGTCGTCATCGGTGTCGACGCGCCGCTCACCGGTTCGCTCTCCGCGCTGGGCCAGGGCATCAAGAACTCCGTGGACCTGGCGGTCCAGACCGCCAACAAGAACAAAGAAGTCCCGGGCGTCACCTTCAAGATCGAGGCCCTCGACGACCAGGCCGTCCCGGCCACCGGCAAGGCCAACGCCACCAAGCTCGTCGGCATCAAGGACGTCCTCGGCGTCGTCGGCCCGCTGAACTCCGGCGTCTCCCAGTCGATGCAGGCCGACTTCGACAAGGCGAACCTCACGCAGGTCTCCCCGGCCAACACCAACCCGTCCCTCTCCCAGGGCGACAACTGGGGCAAGGGCGACTTCAAGCGTCCCTTCAAGACCTACTTCCGTACCGCCACCACGGACGTCGTCCAGGGCAAGTTCGCCGCGAACTACCTGTTCAAGGACGCCGGCAAGCGGAAGGTCTTCGTCGTCAACGACAAGCAGACCTACGGCGCCGGCCTCGCCGCGATCTTCTCCGACGAGTTCAAGCGTCTCGGCGGCACCGTCGTCGACACCGACTCCGTGACGGTCAAGGAGACGGACTTCTCCTCCACCGCCAACAAGATCAAGGCCTCGGGCGCCGACTCCGTCTACTTCGGCGGTCAGTACCCCGAGGGCGGCCTGCTCTCCGACCAGGTCAAGAAGGCCGGCGCCAAGATCCCCACCATGGGTGGCGACGGCATCTACGACCCGGAGTTCATCAAGGCGTCCGGCGAGGCCAACGACGGTGACCTGGCCACCTCGGTCGGCTTCCCGGTCGAGAAGCTCCCGACCGCCAAGAAGTTCATCGCCGACTACACCGCGGCCGGCTACAAGGACCCGTACGCGGCCTACGGCGGCTACTCCTACGACGCCGCGTGGTCGATCATCCAGGCCGTCAAGGCCGTCGTCGCCGCCAACAACGGCAAGCTCCCCGACGACGCCCGCGCCAAGGTCACCGAGGCCATGTCCAGCGTCTCCTTCGAGGGTGTGACCGGCAAGGTCTCCTTCGACCAGTACGGCGACACCACGAACAAGCAGCTCACCGTCTACCAGGTCAAGAACGGCGCCTGGGTCGACGTGAAGTCCGAGACCTTCAAGGACTGACCCCCCGCACTGCCCCGCACACGCACCAAATGAACCAAGCCGCGCGAGGGCGCAAACAGCGCCCTCGCGCGGTGTCATATCCGACACGCTCATCGGAGGCCCTGCGGTGAACGAACTGCCGCAACAGCTGGCCGACGGCCTTGCCCTGGGGGCCCTTTACGGCCTCATCGCCATCGGTTACACGATGGTCTACGGCATCGTCCAGCTCATCAACTTCGCCCATGGCGAGATCTTCATGATCGGGGGCTTCGGCGCCCTCACGGCGTACACGATCCTGCCCGAGGGCACCGCCCTCGTGATCGCGATTCCCGTGATGCTGATAGGCGGCGCGGTGGTCTCCGTGGCCGTCGCCACCGCCGCCGAACGCTTCGCCTACCGCCCCCTGCGCGGCGCGCCCCGGCTCGCCCCGCTGATCACGGCCATCGGTCTGTCGATCGTGCTCCAGCAGCTCATCTGGGGTTTCTACCCGGGCGCCAAGAGCAAGGTCACCTTCCCCGAGTTCAAGGGCGGACCTTTCGAGATCTTCGACGGCCTGTCGATCTCCCGCGCTGACACCTTCGTCCTCGTCGCAGCCCCGATGTGCATGCTCGCCCTCGGCCTCTTCGTCTCGAAGAGCCGCAGCGGCCGCGCCATGCAGGCCACGGCGCAGGACCCGGACACCGCGAAGCTGATGGGTATCAACACCGACCGCATCATCGTGATGGCCTTCGCCATCGGCGCCGCGTTCGCCGCGGTCGCGGCGGTCGCCGAGGGCCTCGACAAGGGCCAGATCCGCTTCGAGATGGGCTTCCTGCTGGGCCTCAAGGCCTTCACCGCAGCCGTCCTCGGCGGCATCGGCAACATCTACGGCGCCATGATCGGCGGCGTGGTGCTCGGTCTCGCCGAGACCCTCTCCATCGCCTACGTCGAGCACATCCCCGGGATGGACCAGTTCGGCGGCGGAGCCTGGAAGGACATCTGGGTGTTCTCCCTCCTCATCCTGGTGCTCCTGTTCAGACCACAGGGTCTGCTCGGACAACGCGCTGCGGACAGGGCGTGATCGCGATGACGACCGACCTCACCAAGACCCCCGAAGAGTCCGGTACGCCGACGCCGGTGAAGACCGACGCCCAGAGCCCCGGCCTCCTCCACTGGATCGTCGCCGCCGGTGGCCTCGTCACCGTCGCCAGCACTTTCCTCGCCTGGACCTACACCACCGAGTTCCCCGGCGACCTCACCGTCAACGGCTACCCCGGCGGCCTCCAGGTCCTCACCCTCGTCGGCGGCCTCCTCCTGACGCTCTTCGCCCTCTCCGGGCTCGGCGTCAAGGGCCTGCGCTGGCTCACCCCCGGCGGCTCCACGAAGGCGCTGCAGTTCCTCGCCCTCGGCGTGCTCGGCACCACCTGGTACTCCGTGATCGCCATCGCGGCGCAGCTGGGCGGCATCGCGCACTGGGAGCCCGGCGCGTACGTGGCCTTCGTCGCGGTACTGATCCCGCTGGCCTCGTTCTCCCTGAAGGACGACAGCCGCAAGCCGTCGAAGCCCAAGGAGATCCCCTCCTGGGCCGAGATCCTGATCATCGTCGCCGCGTTCGCCATCGGCATGTACGCCGTGACGTACGGCATCTCCACCGAGTACCCCGAGCTGTTCATCGGCTACCTGCTCCTCGCGGGCTTCGGCGCCGGCGCGCTCAACAAGTCCGGCCTCATGGGCCGCATCTCGGCGATCGCCTCGAAGAACAAGCAGGTCGCGGCCGTCGCCGCCTTCGCCGCGGCCGCCGTCTTCCCCTTCACCCAGACCACCGACACGTTCACCGTGATCGCGGTGCAGATCCTGATCTTCGCCACGGTCGCCCTCGGTCTGAACGTCGTCGTCGGTCTCGCGGGTCTGCTCGACCTCGGTTACGTCGCGTTCCTCGGCGTCGGCGCCTACACGGCCGCCCTCGTCTCCGGATCCACGGCCTCCGCCTTGGACATCGAGCTCCCGTTCTGGGTCGCCATGATCATCGGCGCGCTCGCCTCGCTGATCTTCGGCGTCATCATCGGCGCACCGACCCTCCGGCTGCACGGCGACTACCTCGCCATCGTGACGCTCGGCTTCGGTGAGATCTTCCGCATCACCGTCAACAACATGGACGGCGACAACGGACCGCAGATCACCAACGGCCCCAACGGCATCCCGAACATCCCGGCGCTGAACATCTTCGGCTACGACTTCGGCGAGACCCACACCATCCTTGGCGTGGAACTCGGCAGTTACGCCAACTACTACCTGCTGATGCTGCTGGTGATGGTCCTCGTCGTCCTGGTCTTCAGCCGGGCGCAGGACTCCCGCATCGGGCGCGCCTGGGTCGCCATCCGCGAGGACGAGACCGCGGCGACCGCCATGGGCATCAACGGCTTCCGGGTCAAGCTCATCGCCTTCGCCCTCGGCGCCACCCTCGCCGGCGTCGCCGGCACGGTCCAGGCCCACTTCCAGGGCACGGTCCTCCCCGAGATGTACGTGTTCGCCGGCCCCGTCGCCCCGAACTCCGCGTTCCTCCTCGCGGCCGTCATCCTCGGCGGCATGGGCACCATCCGCGGCCCGCTCCTCGGCGCGGCGCTGCTCTTCCTCATCCCCGAGAAGCTGTCCTTCCTCAAGGACTTCCAGCTCCTCGCGTTCGGTCTCGCGCTCATCCTGCTGATGCGCTTCCGTCCGGAGGGCCTCATCCCCAACCGGCGCGCGCAGCTCGAGTACCACGAGCACGACGAGAACGCTGACAAGCTCGACGTACCGGAGCAGCGGCCGTCCGCCGAGTCCGGTGTCGGAACCGCGAAGGCGGGGGCGTGAACGCCATGACGACCACCACCACGGAATCCACGGCAGCGGCCACGGCCGCGACCGTCCTCGACGCCAGCGGTGTCACCATGCGCTTCGGCGGACTCACCGCCGTACGCGGAGTGGACCTCACCGTCCGCGAGGGCGAGATCGTCGGCCTGATCGGCCCCAACGGCGCCGGCAAGACGACCTTCTTCAACTGCCTGACCGGTCTGTACGTCCCCACCGAGGGACAGGTCAGCTACAAGGGGACCGTGCTGCCGCCCAAGCCGCACCTGGTCACGAAGGCCGGCATCGCCCGCACCTTCCAGAACATCCGCCTCTTCTCCAACATGACGGTCCTGGAGAACGTCCTCGTCGGACGCCACACCCGGACCAAGGAGGGCCTCTGGTCCGCGCTCCTGCGCGGCCCCGGCTTCAAGAAGGCCGAGGTCGCCTCCCGCGAACGCGCCATGGAGCTCCTGGAGTTCGTCGGCCTGGCGAGCAAGGCGGAGCACCTCGCCCGCAACCTGCCCTACGGCGAGCAGCGCAAGCTGGAGATCGCCCGGGCACTGGCCAGTGACCCCGGTCTGCTCCTCCTCGACGAGCCGACCGCCGGCATGAACCAGAACGAGACCCGCGCCACCGAGGAACTCGTCTTCGCCATCCGTGACAAGGGCATCGCCGTCCTGGTCATCGAGCACGACATGAAGTTCATCTTCAACCTGTGCGACCGCGTCGCGGTGCTGGTCCAGGGCGAGAAGCTCGTCGAAGGCACCTCGGACGTCGTCCAGGGCGACGAGCGCGTCGTCGCCGCGTACCTCGGCACCCCGTTCGAGGGCGCGCCGGGCGCGGAGGAGGTCGCCGAGGTCGAGGCGGCGGAGGCCCACGCGGAGGCGGCGGCGGAAGCGGAGGCCGAGGCGGACGCCGAGGAGGCTCCCGCCGACGACGCTCCCGCCGACGAGGCACCCGAGGCCCCGGAGGCCGAGGAGACCCCGGAGGCCGACGAGGCCGACGAGGCCCCCGAGGCCGACGCTCCGGCAGCGGACAGCACCACCGAAGGAGATTCCAAGTGACCGCACTTCTCGAGGTCGAGGACCTCAGGGTCGCCTACGGCAAGATCGAGGCCGTCAAGGGCATCTCCTTCTCCGTCGAGGCCGGTCAGGTCGTCAGCCTCATCGGCACCAACGGCGCCGGCAAGACCACGACCCTGCGCACCCTCTCCGGCCTGATCAAGCCAGCGAGCGGGAAGATCACCTTCGACGGCCAGGTCCTCAACGGAATCCCGGCCCACAAGGTCGTCTCCCTCGGCATGGCCCACTCCCCCGAGGGCCGGCACATCTTCCCCAAGCTGACCATCGCCGAGAACCTCCAGCTCGGTGCCTTCCTCCGCAAGGACAAGGACGGCATCGAGCGGGACGTCCAGCGCGCCTACGACCTCTTCCCCATCCTGGGTGAGCGTCGCAAGCAGGCCGCGGGCACCCTCTCCGGCGGTGAGCAGCAGATGCTGGCGATGGGCCGGGCCCTGATGTCCCAGCCCAAGCTGCTCATGCTCGACGAGCCCTCCATGGGTCTCTCCCCGATCATGATGCAGAAGATCATGGAGACCATCGCCACCCTCAAGGCCGAAGGCATGACGATCCTGCTCATCGAGCAGAACGCGCAGGCCGCCCTGTCCCTCGCGGACTACGGCTACGTCCTGGAGGTCGGCACCGTCAAGCTCTCCGGCACCGGCCAGGACCTTCTCCACGACGACGAGGTCCGCAAGACCTACCTCGGCGAGGAGTAGAACCCCGTCCCCACGGACAGAAGGCCCGCCCCACAACGATGTGGGGCGGGCCTTCTCCTGCTACTGCGCCGTTGCTACTGGCCGCCCTTGGCCGCCTTCTTCTCCTCGGCGTCCTCGATGACCGCCTCGGCGACCTGCTGCATCGACATGCGGCGGTCCATGGAGGTCTTCTGGATCCAGCGGAACGCGGCGGGCTCGGTGAGGCCGTACTGCGTCTGCAGGATGGACTTCGCCCGGTCGACGAGCTTGCGGGTCTCCAGCCGCTGCGAGAGGTCGGCGACCTCCTTCTCCAGCGCGCGCAGCTCCGCGAACCGCGACACGGCCATCTCGATGGCCGGCACGACGTCGCTCTTGCTGAACGGCTTCACGAGGTACGCCATGGCACCGGCGTCCCGCGCCCGCTCGACGAGATCGCGCTGCGAGAAGGCGGTGAGCATCAGGACGGGGGCGATGGACTCCCCGGCGATCTTCTCGGCGGCGGAGATCCCGTCCAGGACCGGCATCTTCACATCGAGGATGACGAGGTCGGGCCGGTGCTCCCGCGCCAGCTCGACGGCCCGTGCGCCGTCGCCGGCCTCGCCGACGACCGAGTAGCCCTCTTCTTCGAGCATCTCTTTGAGGTCGAGGCGGATGAGGGCCTCGTCCTCGGCGATGACGACGCGGGTCGTCAGCGGCGGGACGTGCGACTGGTCGTCGTCGGCGGCGGGCTGGGGCGACTCGGGGGCGGTCACGGGGGCTCCTCGTTCAAGGCCTCTTCCAAGGCGGATACAGCTCCCCAAGAGCCTACCCACCTCCTGTAAGGTGGGGGCACGGCGGGTGACCGCCGATCTTCGTTCCGAAGGATGCCCCGGTAGCCCAGCGGTAGAGGCAGTGGTCTCAAACACCATCCAGCGTGGGTTCGAATCCCACCCGGGGCACTCTACCTTCGATTTAAAGGTTCGAACTTTCCGTCGGCGATCTTCGGCCGTCCCAGTGAGGCGAGCAGCCGGAGCTCCGGCCGCGCAATGTGACGCGTCACCGTCCTCCACGGGCCGTGCGGGGAGTACTCCCAAATTTCCGCGGAACCGTTGATTCACCCCTGCTCACCTGCGACGTTCCCTGGCATGACGCCCATGAATCGCCGTACTTTCGTCGCCGCCACCGGGGCCGCCGCCGCTGCCGTCGCGTTCAATCCGGTCACCGCCGCCGCGGACAACGCACCCGCCGGGGACTTCGCCGATGCCGACCGGGGGTCATCGCCGCCCTCGTGCCCGGGGTCGTGAAGAACGCCGCCGGCAAGGTCGTCTGGGACAACGACGCGTACGCCTTCCTCGGCGGCGAGGCACCCGGGACCGCGCACCCCGGTCTGTGGCGGCAGTCGCAGCTCGTGGCGCGGCAGGGGCTGTACAAGGTGACCGAGCGGATCTATCAGATACGCGGACTCGATCTGTCGAACATGACGATCGTCGAGGGGGACACCGGGATCGTCGTCATCGATCCGCTCATCTCCGCCGAGACGGCCGCCGCCGCGCTGGGGCTCTACCGGGCCCACCGCGGGGACCGGAAGGTCACCGGGATGATCTACACGCATCCGCATGTGGATCATTTCGGAGGGTCGCGGGGGGTTCTTCCGGAGGGCGCGGGTGGGGTGCCCGTGTTCGCGCCGGCCGGGTTCATGGACCACGCCGTCTCGGAGAACGTGTACGCCGGGACGGCGATGACGCGGCGCGCGGGCTACATGTACGGGTCGCACCTGCCCAAGTCGCCCGCCGGGCAGATCGGTTGCGGTCTGGGGCAGAGCGTGTCGCTGGGGACGGTGGGGCTGGTGCCGCCGACGCGGGAGGTCACGCGGACCGGGCAGGTGGAGACGGTCGACGGTGTGCGGATCGAGTTCCAGATGACTCCGGGGACGGAGGCGCACGCGGAGATGAACTTCGTCTTCCCGGATCTGCGGGCGGTGTGCATGGCGGAGAACGCGACGCACACGATGCACAACATCATCACCCTGCGGGGTGCGCAGGTGCGCGACGCCCGGCAGTGGGCGCGCTACCTGGGTGAGTCGATCGAGTTGTTCGACGGCCGGGTGGACGTGGCGTTCGCTTCGCATCACTGGCCGACGTGGGGTGCGGAGGCGATCACCGAACTCCTCGGGCAGCAGCGCGACTTGTACGCGTACATGCACGATCAGACGCTGCGGATGCTGAATCAGGGGTTGACGGGGCGGGAGATCGCGGAGGAGATCGAGCTGCCGCCCGCGCTCGCGAAGGTGTGGGCGAACCGCGGCTACTACGGTTCGCTGAGCCACAACGTGAAGGGGATCTACCAGCGGTACATGGGCTGGTTCGACGGCAATCCGGCCCATCTGTGGGAGCATCCGCCGGTCGAGGAGGCCAAGCGGTACGTCCGGGCGATGGGCGGCCGGTCGGCGACCGTGGCGAAGGCGCGGGCGTTCGCGCGGGAGGGTGATCTGCGGTTCGCCGCGACGCTGTTGAACCAGGTGGTGTTCGCCGATCCGTCGCATCGTACGGCGAAGGCTGAACTGGCCCGCGTGTACGAGACGTTGGGGTACGCCTCGGAGAACGCGGTGTGGCGGAACTTCTATCTCACCGGTGCGCTGGAGTTGCGCGAGGGGGTGCGATCGGCGTCGGGGTCGACGACCGGGCCGGACATGCTGATGGCGCTGTCCGTGGAGCAGTTGATCGACTCGGTGGCGATCCGGGTGA
Source organism: Streptomyces sp. NPDC059875 (assembly GCF_042731085.1). Taxonomy (NCBI): domain Bacteria; kingdom Bacillati; phylum Actinomycetota; class Actinomycetes; order Kitasatosporales; family Streptomycetaceae; genus Streptomyces; species Streptomyces sp. NPDC059875. The sequence goes on along the minus strand of NZ_JBHWJZ010000016.1, from coordinate 136,138 downwards.
ACGGGCCGCGGGCGTGGGATGTGCGGCTGTCGATGGACTGGAGTCTGCCGTCGCTGGGCGCCGTGTGGCATCTGCGGTTGGCGAACGGGGTGTTGACGTATCGCCGGAGCGAGCGCCCCGATCCGGACGCGGGGGTGACACTGACGATGACGAAGCCGCAGTTGCTCGCCCTGCTGGGGGGCAAGGGGTTGGGCGGGATCACGGTGGAGGGGGACGCCTCGCTGTTGTCGAAGCTCCTGGACGTCCTCGACGAGCCGGATCCGGACTTCGCCATCGTCACTCCGTGAGCCCGGCTCAGTGGGGCGTCCCCAGATAGGGGAAGTGCGGCAGGAGGTCGGTGTGGGGGCCGATGTGGTCCGAGGTGACCTTGCCGTTGGAGATCATGGCGAGCCGGGCCGAGGTGACGTCGTCCGTCAGCGTGCGCCCGTTGGGGTAGGCGGCGGGCCGGGTGCGGTCGTAGCGCAGGACGTCGGGGAGGACGGTGCGCAGGGCTGCCTCGGCGGCGTCGGGGTCGTAGCCGCCGGTGTGGGCGAGGGCGGCCTTCCAGGGTTCGAGGTAGGTCGCCCAGTCGTCGGCCGGTTCGCCCGCGTTGTAGGCGTCCTTGGCGTCGTCGGCGTTGAGGTACGCGGTGAGGGAGGGGTGGGCGCCGCGGTCGACGGACGTCAGTTCGCCGTCGGTGTGGAGGCTGACGCGGGCCCAGACGCCGATCCGGGGGTCGTCGCCGAGTTCGACGTCGGGCATTTCGAGGGCGATGCCGAAGACGTTCTTGTCGGCGCCCCAGTCGGTGCCGGTCCACTGGAAGTCGGCGACGATGCCGTCGAGGTCGGCGAAGAAGGGGTCGCTGCGGAGCCCGGCGGAGACCTTGTAGCCGTCGGCTTCGGTGACGGAGAGTTCGCGCCCGAAGGAGACGGGGACGTCGGTGAAGAGGGGGGTGCCGGCGGCTTCGTGGCTGCGGGCTTCGGTGCCGGTGGCGCGGTGCAGGGCGAGGGTCTGTTCGCCGTCGTCCGCGGGGTCGGAGAAGGTGAAGCTGTAGGCGATGTCGGCCTGGTTGTCGCCGTCGGTGTCGACGTTGATGCGGTAGACCGCGTCGGGGTGGAACGTGGTGCCGCCGGTGGGCGCGATGGGGTTGACGTTCATGATGAGAACGGTCCGCCCGCCGGGGACGGTGAAGGCGAAGAGATCCGTGAGGTCCAGGCGGGCGTCGTCCATCGGGGACCGCAGGTGGGGTCCGCTGAGGTGGTGTGACATGGCGCCACTGTTGCCGTACGGGGGTGTGGTCGTACGGCGACGGGGCCGCGGTGGTCACTCCTTCGGGCTGTCGTCCTCGCCGATGTGGTGGACACGGACGAGGTTGGTGGAGCCGGGGACTCCGGGCGGGGAGCCGGCGGTGATGACGACGACGTCGCCCTTCTTGCAGCGGCCGATGCGCAGGAGCTCTTCGTCGACCTGGGCGACCATGGCGTCGGTGGAGTCGACGTGCGGACCGAGGAAGGTCTCGACGCCCCAGGTGAGGTTGAGCTGGGAGCGGGTGGCCGGGTCGGGGGTGAAGGCGAGCAGCGGGATGGGCGAGCGGTAGCGGGAGAGGCGCCTGACGGTGTCGCCGGACTGGGTGAAGGCGACGAGGAACTTGGCGCCGAGGAAGTCGCCCATCTCGGCGGCGGCGCGGGCGACGGCTCCGCCCTGCGTACGGGGCTTGTTCCGCTCGGTCAGCGCCGGCAGGCCCTTGGCGAGCACGTCCTCCTCCGCGGCCTCGACGATCCGGCCCATGGTGCGGACGGTCTCGACGGGGTACTTGCCGACGCTGGTCTCGCCGGAGAGCATCACCGCGTCGGTGCCGTCGATGACGGCGTTGGCCACGTCGCTCGCCTCGGCGCGCGTCGGCCGGGAGTTGTCGATCATCGAGTCGAGCATCTGGGTGGCGACGATGACCGGCTTGGCGTTGCGCTTGGCGAGCTTGATGGCGCGCTTCTGGACGATGGGGACCTGTTCGAGGGGCATCTCGACGCCGAGGTCGCCGCGGGCGACCATGATGCCGTCGAAGGCGGCGACGATGTCGTCGATGTTGTCGACGGCCTGGGGCTTCTCGATCTTGGCGATGACGGGGAGGCGGCGGCCTTCCTCGTCCATGACACGGTGGACGTCCTCGATGTCGCGGCCGCTGCGGACGAAGGAGAGGGCGATGACGTCGGCTCCGGTGCGCAGGGCCCAGCGGAGGTCGTCGATGTCCTTCTCGGAGAGGGCGGGGACGGAGACGGCGACACCGGGGAGGTTCAGGCCCTTGTGGTCGGAGACCATGCCGCCTTCGACGACGCGGGTGTGGACGCGCGGTCCCTCGACGGAGGTGACTTCGAGGGTGACGCGGCCGTCGTCGACGAGGATGCGTTCGCCTGCGGTGACGTCGGCGGCGAGCCCGTCGTAGGTGGTGCCGCAGATGTGGCGGTCGCCCTCCATGGGTTCGACGGTGATGGTGAAGTCGTCGCCGCGTTCAAGGAGTACGGGGCCTTCACGGAAGCGGCCGAGGCGGATCTTCGGGCCTTGAAGGTCGGCGAGGACACCGATGCTGCGGCCGGTCTCGTCGGAGGCTTTGCGTACGCGCTGGTAGCGCTCCTCGTGCTCGGCGTAGGTGCCGTGGCTGAGGTTGAATCGGGCGACGTCCATTCCCGCTTCGACCAGTGCCTTGATCTGGTCGTATGTGTCGGTGGCGGGGCCCAGGGTACAAACGATCTTTGCTCGGCGCATGGTTCGAGCCTAGGGCTTACCGGTGGGTAGAGAAGTGGCCCGGCATGTCTGTTCAACAACCTTTGCGTGAAAGGTTGTTGACAAGTCTTGAATCTGTGCAGGTGGGTGCTCCGATGAGCATGGCCCGCGGTCACGAGAGGTAGGCGCGCAGGCTCCGGGAGCGGGCGGGGTGGCGCAGTTTGGACATGGTCTTGGCCTCTATCTGGCGGATGCGTTCGCGGGTGACGCCGTAGACCTTGCCGATCTCGTCGAGGGTGCGGGGGTCGTCGCCGTCGAGTCCGTAGCGCAGGGCGATGACGCCGGCCTCGCGCGCGGTGAAGTCGGCGAGGACGGCGGCGAGGTGCGCCTTGAGGAGGTCGGCGACGACGACGTCCTCGGTGGCGGGGGCGGTGGTGTCCACGATGACGTCGCCGAGTTCGCCGTCCCCTTCCGCGTCACCGAGGGGGGTGTGGAGGGAGACGGGCGCACGGTCGTAGCCGCGGACCTGGGTGATGCGTTCGACGGTGGTGTCGAGCGCGGCGGCGAGTTCCCCGTCGGTGGGCGTGCGGTCGAGGTCGGCGGTCAACTCCCGGGTGGTACGGGTGAGTCGGTTGATCTCCTCGACCATGTGGACGGGGACGCGGATGGTGCGGGACTGGTCGGCGAGGGCGCGGCCGATGGCCTGCTTGATCCACCAGGTGGCGTACGTGGAGAGCTTGAAGCCCTTGGTGGGGTCGAACTTCTCGATGGCGCGGAGGAGGCCGAGGTTGCCCTCCTGGACGAGGTCGAGGAAGGGCAGGCCGCGGCCGGCGTGGCGTTTGGCGATGGAGACGACGAGGCGGAGGTTGGCCTCCAGCATCAGGTCCTTGGCGCGGCGGCCGTCGCGGGAGGCGTGTTCGAGGTCGGGGGTGGGGGTGCCGGTGTCGGCGATGCGCTGTTCGGCTGCGAGGCCGGCCTGGACGCGGAGACCGAGGGCGACTTCCTGGTCTGCGGTGAGGAGGGGGATGCGGCCGATCTGGCGGAGGTAGTCACGGACGGCATCGGTGTGGAGCGAGGTCTGGGTGAGCAAGGAGATCCTTCGGTTCGGGTTCATTGTGATGGACCTAAATTTAGGCTGGACCTAGCCATTAGGTCAAGCATAAATTTATGACCGACCTATGAGAGGGTGGATCCATGAGCACACAGTCCCTGCGGGAGCAGAAGAAACAGCAGACCCGGCAGGCGATCTCGGACGCGGCGACGGGCCTGTTCATCGAGCGGGGCTTCGACCGGGTGACGATCGCCGACGTCGCGGCCGCGGCCGGGGTCGCGAAGATGACCGTCACGAACTACTACCCGCGCAAGGAGGATCTGGTCCTCGACCTGAGCGAGGAGTTCGTGGCGGGCGCGGCACGGGCGGTGGCGGCGGGGCGGGAGGCCGGGGTACCCGCCGTGGAGGCCCTGCGGGACGACTATCTGGCGGCGGTGGCGCGGCGGGACCCGGTGATCGGGTTCGCGCCGGAGCCGTTCGCGCGGATGCTGACGGACAGTCCGGTGCTCCTCGCCCGGCTGCGGGAGTTCCACGAGCAGCGCGAGGCGGCCCTGACGGCGGTGCTCGCCGAGGACTGGCCGGCCGGTGACATCACGCCGCTCGCGGTGGCGGCGCAGCTGGGTGGTGCGCTGCGGGTGCTGTTCGGGCGGCTGGTGGAGCGGGTGCTGGAGGGGGAGGACGTGGAGGAGATCGCGGTGGCGCACGAGGCGGAGGCGCGGCGGGTGTTCGAGCTGCTGCCACCCCCGCCGCTCCCTCCACGCCCTGCGGCGTAGGGCCCCCACGTCGCGCCGACGAGCCCGGGGATCGGGGCCGCTCGGCCCCTACAGCGCCGGGGGATTCATGGTGAAGCGGGCCGTCACCTCGGCCGTGACGGTCTGGCGTTGCGGTTCGAGGTCGAGGGGCGGGGCCGTGTCGACGGCTTCGGCCGCGAAGGCCATCCGCATGCCGCCCATCGGGGCGGGCGGCGGGACCAGGCCCGTGTCCGAGAGTTCCAGGAGGGCGGAGAGGGAGGTGCCGAGAGCTGCCGCGTACGCGCGGGCGCGTTGAACCGCCTCCCCCACCGCCGTGCGGCGCGCCTCGCCGTACGACGGGGAGTCGGGGCGCAGCGCCCACCACGGACCGTCCACGCGGGTCAGTTCCAAGTCGGCCAGCCGGGTCGTGAGTTCACCGAGTGCGGTGAAGTCGTTCAGCTCGGCGATCAGATGGACGCGCCCCTGGTAGGCACGCACCCGCTCCCCGCGCCCGTGCCGGGCCGGCTCCGGGGTGATCGAGAAGGCACCCGTCTCCAGCTTCTCGACGGCCTCGCCGTACGACTTGATCAGGTCGAGGGCGAGCGCGTTGCGCCGCGTCAGATCGCTCAGGGTCGCGCTCCGGTCGGTTCCCCGGGCGCTCACCGTCACCCCGATGCGGGCGATCTCCGGGTCCACTTCGAGCAGGGCCTCCCCGCGGACCGCCACCTGCGGTGCCTCCGGGGTCGGGTGTGGGGTCGTCACGGCGGGCTCCCTCGTACGAACGACGGCTGCGGTCCCGAACACTTTCCCACTCCGTAACCCGAAAACTCTGTTGCCGGCGTGACGGGTGAGCCAGAATCTACGCGCGTTGTGCGCCATTGAACCAAGGAGAACACATGCCGTTGAACCGTCGGACGTTCCTGGAGAGCTCCGTCGCCGTCGGAGCCGGAGCCGCCCTCACCACCGGGGCCGCCGTCGCGCCGGCGCAAGCCCACGGACACCGCCCCAAGCCGGTCAAGCGGTACTCCTTCACCGTGATGGGCACCACCGACCTGCACGGCAACGTCTTCAACTGGGACTACTTCACCGACAAGGAATTCGACGACAAGGCGCACAACGACGTCGGCCTCGCGAAGATCTCCACCCTCGTCGACCAGGTGCGCGAGGCGAAGGGGAAGCGCAACACGCTCCTCATCGACGCCGGTGACACCATCCAGGGCACCCAGCTGTCGTACTACTACGCCAAGGTCGACCCGATCACCGCGCACCGCGGTCCGGTCCACCCCATGGCCCAGGCCATGAACGCCATCGGCTACGACGCCGCGGCCCTCGGCAACCACGAGTTCAACTACGGCATCCCCGTGCTCCGGAAGTTCGAGGAGCAGTGCGACTTCCCGCTGCTCGGCGCCAACGCGCTCGACGCGAAGACGCTGCGGCCGGCTTTCCCGCCGTACAGCATGCACCGGCTGCGCACCCCGCACGGCCGGGACGTGAAGGTCGCGATACTCGGCCTGACCAACCCGGGCATCGCCATCTGGGACAAGGCCAACGTCAGCGGCAAGATGGTCTTCCCCGGGCTGGAGGAGCAGGCCGCGAAGTGGGTGCCGAAGCTGCGGTCGATGGGTGCCGACGTCGTCGTCGTGTCCGCCCACTCCGGCTCCAGCGGCACGTCCTCGTACGGCGACCAGCTCCCCCACATCGAGAACGCGGCCGGGCTCGTGGCCGAGCAGGTCCCGGGGATCGACGCGATCCTCGTGGGGCACGCGCACACCGAGATCCCCGAGTACCGGGTGAAGAACAAGGAGACCGGCAAGGACGTCGTGCTGTCGGAGCCGCTGAAGTGGGGGCAGCGCCTCACCCTCTTCGACTTCGACCTCGTGTGGCAGAAGGGCCGCTGGGTGGTCGAGAAGGTCGCCGCCCAGGTCCTGAACTCCAACACGGTGGAGGAGGACCCGGAGATCGTCGGGCTGCTCGCGGACGAGCACAAGAAGGTCGTCGCGTACGTCAACCAGATCATCGGCACCTCCACCGCGACCATGGCCACGGCCCAGGCGCCGTGGAAGGACGAGCCGATCATCGACCTGATCAACCACGTCCAGGCGGAGACGGTGAAGGCGGCGCTGGCCGGCGGCGCCTACGCGGCCCTGCCCGTCCTGTCGCAGGCGTCCTGCTTCTCCCGTACGGCGGCGATCCCGGCCGGTCAGGTCACCATCAGGGACGCGGCCGGTCTCTACGTCTTCGAGAACACCCTGGAGGCCCGCCTCCTGACGGGTGCCCAGATCAAGGACTACCTGGAGTTCTCGGCGCGGTACTACGTCCAGACGCCGGCGGGTGCGCCCGTGGACACCGCGAAGCTGACGAACGCGGACGGCACCCCGGACTACAACTACGACGCCGTGTACGGGGTGACGTACGACATCGACATCGCCAAGCCGGCCGGCTCGCGGATCGTGAACCTGTCCTTCGGCGGCAAGCCGATCGACCCGGCCGCGCAGTTCGTGCTCGCGGTGAACAACTACCGCGCCAGCGGCGGCGGCGCGTTCCCGCACGTCGCGGGGGCCAAGCAGCTGTGGGCGAACTCGGACGAGATCCGCAACACCATCATCCAGTGGGTGAAGGCGAAGGGGTCGATCGACCCGGGTCAGTTCGCTTCGGTGGACTGGAAGCTGACCCGGGACGGTGTGCCCGTGTTCTGATCCGGCGGTTCAGCTCTGTGTGAGAGGCGTCAGCACCTGGCCCTGGGCCGGGATGCGCGGCGCCTCTTGCCGTTCCAGGCCGAAGCTCGTGAACGCGGTGCGGCGCGGCAGCGGGTAGGGCTCCTTGCGGGTGAGTGAGTTGAGGATGGTCGCGCTGCGCCAGGCGGCGAGCCCGAGGTCGGGCGCCCCGACGCCGTGGGTGTGCTTCTCGGCGTTCTGGACGTAGACGGAGCCGGTGACGCAATCGTCGAGGACGAGCCGGAACTCGCTGTCGATCCGGGCCCGCCCGGCCGAGTCATGGCGCGTGTACGGGTCGAGTCCGGCGAGCATCCGGCCGAGCGGGCGCTCCTTGTAGCCGGTCGCGAGGACGACGGCGTCGGTGGTGAGGCGGGACCGGGAGCCCTCCTGGACGTGCTCCAGGTGCAGTTCCACCTTCGTCGTGGCGACCCGGCCGGCGGTGCGGACCTGGACGCCCGGCGTGAGGACGGCGTCCGGCCAGCCGCCGTGCAGGGTGCGCCGGTAGAGCTCCTCGTGGATGGCGGCGATGGTGTCGGCGTCGATGCCCTTGTGCAACTGCCACTGCCGGGGCACGAGTTCGTTGCGCACGGGCTCGGGCAGGGAGTGGAACCAGCGGGTGTAGTCGGGGGTGAAGTGCTCCAGGCCGAGCTTGGAGTACTCCATCGGCGCGAAGGCCGCCGTCCGCGCCAGCCAGTGGATCTTCTCGGCGCCGGCCGGCCGGGCCCTGAGCAGGTCGAGGAAGATCTCGGCGCCGGACTGGCCGGAGCCGATGACGGTGACGTGCTCGGCGGCGAGGAGCCGCTCGCGGTGGTCGAGGTACTCCGCGGAGTGGATGACGGGGACGTTCGGAACGTCGGCGAGCGGCTTCAGCGGCTCGGGGACGTACGGCTCGGTGCCGACGCCCAGGACGACGTTCCGGGTGTACGCGCGCCCCAGCGCCTCGGCCTCGCCGTCCGCGTCGAGCTGGGTGAAGTCGACTTCGAACAGGGCGCGTTCGGGGTTCCAGCGGACGGAGTCGACCTGGTGGCCGAAGTGCAGGCCGGGGAGGCGGGAGCTGACCCAGCGGCAGTAGGCGTCGTACTCGGCGCGCTGGATGTGGAACTTCTCCGCGAAGTAGAAGGGGAAGAGCCGGTCGCGGGTGCGCAGGTAGTTGAGGAAGCTCCAGGGGCTGGCGGGGTCGGCGAGGGTCACCAGGTCGGCGAGGAAGGGGACTTGGAGGGTGGCGCCGTCGATGAGGAGGCCGGGGTGCCAGTGGAAGGCCGGGTTCTGCTCGTAGAAGGTGGCGGCGAGGCCGCCGGGGACGCCGTGCGCGAGCGCGGCGAGGGAGAGGTTGAAGGGGCCGATGCCGATGCCCACCAGGTCGTGGGGCTGATCGAGGTCTCGCTGGGGCGTGCTGCCGGTCATCGGTCGGTGCTGCCTTCCGTCTGGGCTTCTACGAGGGCGAGGAGCTGTTCGAGGTCGCCGGGGCCGGCGTGGGGGTTGAGCAGGGTGGCCTTGAGCCAGAGCCGGCCGTCCTCGTGGGCGCGGCCGAGGACCGCGCGGCCCTCGGTGAGGAGGGTGCGGCGGATCGCGGCGACGGTGGTGTCGTCGGCGTCCGTGGGCCGGAACAGGACGGTGGTCAGGGTCGGACGCTCGTACAGCTCGAGGCGGGGGGCCTTCTCGACGAGGTCGGCGAGGTGCTGGGCGAGCGCGCAGACCCGGTCGACGAGTTCGCCGAGTCCGGCGCGGCCGAGGGCGCGCAGGGTGACGGCGGTCTTGAGGATGTCGGGCCGGCGGGTGGTGCGCAGCGAGCGGCCGAGGAGGTCGGGGAGGCCGGCCTCGGTGTCGTCGTCGGCGTTGAGGTAGTCGGCGGTGTGGGCGAGGACGGCGAGGTCGGCGGTGTCGCGGACGGCGAGGAGTCCGGCGGCGACCGGCTGCCAGCCGAGTTTGTGCAGGTCGAGGGTTACGGAGCGGGCGCGGTCGAGGCCGGCGAGGAGGGGGCGGTGGGTGTCGCTGAAGAGGGCGGCGCCGCCGTAGGCCGCGTCGACGTGGAGCTCGGCGTGGTGGGCCTCGCAGAGCGCGGCGATCTCGGGGAGCGGGTCGATGCGGCCGGTGTCGGTGGTGCCGGCGGTGGCCGCGACGAGGAGGGGGCCGTGGAGGTCGGTCAGGGCCTCGTCGAGGGCGACGGGGTCGAGGGTGCCGTTGGGGGTGGGCACGGTCACCGGCTCGGGCAGGCCGAGGAGCCAGGCGGCGCGGCGGAAGGAGTGGTGGGCGTTGGCTCCGACGACGGTCTGGACGGCCCGGCCGGGTCCGAGGCGGCCGTGGCGCTCGCGGGCGAGGAGGAGGGCGAGCTGGTTGGACTCGGTGCCGCCGGTGGTGACGAGGGCGTCGGGGCGGGGCGCGGTCGGGAACACGGCCGTGGCCAGGGCCTCGGTGACCAGTTCCTCCAGGGCGGAGGCGGCGGGGGCCTGGTCCCAGGAGTCCATGGAGGGGTTGAGCGCGGAGGCGGCGAGGTCGGCGGCGGTGGCGAGCGCCAGGGGCGGGGTGTGGAGGTGGGCGGCGCAGAGGGGGTGGGCGGGGTCGGCGGCGCCTTCCGCGAGGGTACGGACGAGGGTGCGCAGGGCGTCGTCGGAGCCGGTGCCGTGGGCGGGGAGCGGGTCCCCCAGAGCCTCCCTCACCTGGGCGGCGACCGCGTCCGGTCCGCCGGCCGGGATCGGCCCACCGCGTGCGTGCGCGCCTTCGCGCAGGGCGTCGAGGACGGTCTCCAGGAGAGGGCGCAGGGCGTCGGGGCCGGTCTCGCCTCCGGCGAGGGGTGGGGGTGAGGCACGCATGGGCACGAGCCTGCCGGGGGTTCTGGGGGTTTGTCCGACGATGTCGCCGGAGCAACCCGAACGGGGGACGGCACCCTTGCGCGGGCACCGGCCCCCGCCCTCGCACCCGCGCGCTCATTCCTCGAAGACGATGTCCTCGACCGGGTGGGTCCAGCGGACCTTGTCGGTGTCGACCTCGATGATCAGGTCGAGACCGGTGCTGAAGTGCCCGGTGGACAGCAGGGTGAACTTGTCGGCCTTGCGGCGGAGATAGACCACGAAGCCGTCCAGCGCCGGGTCCCCGTCGTTCTCGAGCACGTACTCGCCGAGCCTGCGGAAGAACTTGGGGTAGATGACGTCCGCGTTGATCAAGGGCGGTGCGATCACGGTGGTGTTGCTCTGGGTCTTGTCGAGCCGCCACAGGCCCTCGCTGTCGCTCCGGGCCTTGACCGCCGTCGCGGCGAGATCGTTGCGGAGGTCGGGGAAGAGCGTGCGGTAGAAGATCGGGTACGCGAAGCCCTTGGCGAGCAGCTTGTGGTTGACCGTCTCGCGCATCATCGCGGGGGTGAAGAAGAGTTCACCGTTCGCGTCGGCCTCGGGCCCGTCGCCCGGGCCGGTGAACGCGATGCAGCGACCGTGGGTGTCGGCTCCGCGCGTGATCACGTAACCGCGGACCGCGGCCGGGTTGGTGGGGGCCTTCACCTTGCCGTTGGGCGTGCGCTGGACGGGGTCGAAGCCGAGGAGCCGGAGCAGCTCGGCGGCCGCCGCGTCGGCGGGCACCTTGGGCTGATGCAGCTCGGGGCCGCTGACGAAGGGCGGTTTGAAGTGGGTCTCGAGGGAGTCGATCCCCTCCAGGCGCAGATTGGCCCCGCCGGGGCCGAGGATCACGATCGGATGGGGGCCGGGGACGGTGTCCCAGGCGGCCGGATCGTCCGGGTAGAACCGGACCGTGTCGCCGTCCGGACGTGTTCCCACGATCCGGAATTCGCCTTGGATTCTGAGGTACGGCATGGGGACCTCGCAGACGCCCGCAGGGATGGGGTGAGCAGGGTGCGGAGGGAAGGCCCGGGCGGACGCCACGCGGGCACTCCCCTGCCCACTATGCGTCCCGAACGTCGGCAGGGCCTGTTGGCGGTTCAACCTCTGCGGTACGTGAGGTCGAACCGCCGTCCAGCGTCAGGCGGGTGGGTCAGGCGGTACGGACCTTCAGCGCGCGGCGGAGGTCGTCGAGTTGGTCGACCAGTTTGCGGCGGAGGGCCGGGATCAGGGCGTCGGTGCCCAGGTGGTGGTCGCCCAGGGCCAGGGACTCCGCGTCGATCGCGTACGCGGGGAAGGCGTAGCGGCCCGCCGCCTCGGCCATCGCGGGGCCGCGGCGGGCGGCCAGGGCGGCGGCGGCCGGGTAGTAGCGGGGGACGTACTCCCGTACCAGGTCGGCCTGTTCGGGCTGCCAGAAGCCCTGAGCCGTCGCGGTGAAGAGGTAGTTGGACAGGTCGTCCGAGTCGAAGAGACGGGACCAGGCGGCCGCCTTCGTCTCCGCGTTCGGCAGGGCGGCGCGACAGCGGGCGGCGCCTTCCTGGCCGGTGGCCGAGGGGTCGCGCGCCAGCTCCGCGTCGATCGCGGCCTCGTCGACGGCGCCGAGGACGGCGAGCCTGGCGAGGATGCGCCAGCGCAGTTCCGGGTCGATCTCGGGGCCGCCGGGGACGGTCCCGTCGGCGAGCCAGGCGGCGATGGTGTCGGGCTGGGTGGCGCTGCTGATGAACGTACGGACCGCGGTCAGGCGCAGGCCGGGGGCGCCGCCGTCCTCGGTGCGGCGGATGAGGTCGCGGGCGAGGGAGGTGAGCAGGGCGAGCGCGGCGGGGCGCTCCCCGGCCGGCAGGTAGCGGTCGGCGACCTGGGTGCGGGCGAAGGCGAGGACGCCCTGCACGATGGCGAGGTCGGTCTCCTCGGGGAGGTGGGCGTCGGCCGTGTGCAGGTACTCACCGGGGTCGAGTTCGCCGTCGCGGACCATGTCGCGCAGGGTGTTCCAGACCAGCGCGCGGGTGAGGGCGTCCGGGATGCCGGAGAGGCCGCGCAGGGCGGTCTCCAGCGAGGTCTCGTCCAGGCGGACCTTGGCGTACGTGAGGTCGCCGTCGTTGAGGACGACGAGGGCCGGGCGGGGGCCGGGGAGTTCGACGGGCGCGGTCTGCGGGACGTCGATCTCCAGGCGCTCGCGCGGGACGAGCCTGCGGGGGTCGACGAGGTCGCGGTCGTAGACGCCGACGGCGATGCGGTGCGGACGGCTGCCGTCGTGGCGCACGGTGAGCGTGGTGCGGGTCTCGCCGCCGCCGAGTTCGGGGGTGAGGGTGTCGACGCCGGTGGTGCGCAGCCACTGCTCGGCCCAGCCGTGGACGTCGCGGTCGGTGGCGGAGGCGAGGTTGTCGATGAAGTCGGCGAGGGTGGCGTTGCCGAACTTGTGGCGCTTGAAGTGGGTGTTGATGCCGGCGAGGAAGTCCTTCTCCCCCATCCAGGCGACGAGCTGGCGCAGGGCGGAGGCGCCCTTGGCGTAGGAGATGCCGTCGAAGTTGAGGAGCGCGGAGGCGGTGTCGGGGACGGCGTCCGGGTCGGGGGCGACGGGGTGGGTGGAGGGACGCTGGTCGGCGTCGTACCCCCAGGCCTTGCGGACGATGCCGAAGTCGATCCAGGTGTCGGGGAAGCGGTCGGAGCACGCCTCGTTGACGGTCTGGTAGCCCATGTACTCGGCGAAGGACTCGTTCAGCCAGATGTCGTCCCACCAGCGCAGGGTGACCAGGTCGCCGAACCACATGTGGGCCATCTCGTGGGCGATGACCATGGCGCGGGTCTGGCGCTCGGTGACGGTGACGGCGGAGCGGTAGACGAACTCGTCCCGGAAGGTGACGAGGCCGGGGTTCTCCATGGCGCCGGCGTTGAACTCGGGGACGAAGGCCTGGTCGTAGGAGTCGAAGGGGTAGGGCTCCTCGAACTTCTCGTGGAAGCGGTCGAAGCAGGCCTTGGTGACGTCGAGGATCTCGTCGGCGTCGGCGTCGAGGTAGGGCGCGAGGGAGCGGCGGCAGTGGATGCCGAAGGGCAGTCCGGCGTGCTCGGTGCGGACGGAGTGCCAGGGGCCGGCGGCGACGCAAACGAAGTACGTGGAGAGCAGCGGGGTGGCGGCGGCCTTCCAGCGGCCGTCGGGCTGCTGCTCGGTGATGCCGTTGGCGAGGACGGTCCAGCCGTCGGGGGCCTTGACGCCGACCTCGAAGACGGCCTTGAGGTCGGGCTGGTCGAAGGCGGCGAAGACGCGCTGGACGTCCTCCATGAAGAGCTGGGTGTAGACGTACGACTCGCCGTCGGTGGGGTCCTTGAAGCGGTGCATGCCCTCGCCGGTGCGGGAGTACCGCATGGTCGTACTGACGCGCAGCGTGTGCTCGCCCTCGGTGAGGGTCAGCGGGAGCCGGTTCTCGTCCAGGAGCGCGGGGTCGAGGGGCTCGCCGTCGAGGAGGACGGAGTGGAGCGTGACGGGCTTCAGCTCGACGAAGGTGTCCCCGGCGGTGCGGGCGGTGAACCGGATCTCGGTCGTGGATGCGAAGGTCTCGTCGCCTGTGGTGAGGTCGAGGTCGACCGTGTAGTGCTCGATGTCGAGGAGCTGGGCACGGGTCTGCGCTTCGTCGCGCGTCAGTACGGACATGGGCCCATGCTGCCTGATGCGGCCACGCAGAGGCAGGGGGGTTCCGCTGACAGCTCAGCGCGGACACGCCCACGGACAGGCCCTAGGCCAGGCCGGCTCCGTTGACGTGGGCGAAGGCCGCCGTGATGCCGGGGCGGTCGTAGCCCGCGGGGCCCTTGGCGCCGGAGGAGAGCAGGGCGTGCAGGAGGAGGCGGGCCTTGGCGGGGTCGAGGGGGCCCGCGGGGACGAGGCCGCGGTGCAGGAGCTCGTACTCGGAGCCGGGGCCTCGGTAGGTGCGGGAGAGGGTGGCGCCGGCGCCCGTGCGGGAGGCGAGGACGACCGGGATGCGGCCGGCGAGGTCGGCCAGGGGCTCGACGAGCCAGGTGGGGACGTGGCCGGCGCCGAAGGCGGCCACGACCAGGCCGTCGAAGCGGGAGTCGACGGCTTCGAGGAGTTCGCCGCGGTCGCCGACGGTGAGGGTGACCAGGGCGACGCGTACCGCCGGGTCGAAGCGCAGCGGGTGGATGGCGCTGGTGCCGGTGGGGCGCAGCAGGACGCGGGGCTCTCCCTCGACGACCGAGCCGAGCGGGCCCGCGCCCGGGGAGGCGAAGGTCGTGACGGAGGTGGTGTGGGTCTTGCGGGCGAGGCGGGCGGCGTGGATCTCGTCGGCGAGGACGACGAGGACGCCGAGGTTCCGGCAGCCGGGGTCGGCGGCGACGGCGAGGGCGGCGGCCAGGTTGGCCGGGCCGTCGGCGCCGGGCAGGTCGGGTCGGCGCATCGCGCCGGTGACGACGATCGGTTCGCTCGTGACGCAGAGCAGGTCGAGGAGGAAGGCGGTCTCCTCCAGGGTGTCGGTGCCCTGGACCACGACGACGCCGGAGCCGGCCGCGACGCTCTCCCGTACCTCGTGCGCGAGTGCGGTGAGGTCCTCGAAGGACAGGGAGGAGCTGGGCAGCCGGCGGATGTCACGGAGCTCCACGTCGACGTCGGGGACGCCGAGCCCGGCCAGGACCTCCGCGCCCGTCATGCGCGACGCGTCGCCGCCGCGCGCCGAGATCGTCCCGCCCAGGGTGAAGACCGTGACGCGGCCCATCAGCGTGCTCCGTCCGCGATCGTCTCGTGGTGGCGGATGACCTCCGCGATGATGAAGTTCAGCAGCTTCTCCGCGAACGCCGGATCCAGTTTCGCGCTCTCGGCCAGTTCGCGCAGCCGGGCGATCTGGCGGGACTCGCGGGCCGGGTCGGCGGGCGGCAGCTGGTGCTTCGCCTTGAGAACGCCGACCTGCTGGGTGCATTTGAAGCGCTCGGCGAGCATGTGGACGACCGCCGCGTCGATGTTGTCGATGCTTTCGCGCAGCCGGGTCAGTTCCGCCTGTACGGACTCGTCGATGTCACTCATGAGCAGCGAGCTTAGACGGATCGCGAGGCGATCGTCGGAGGGTGTTCGGGATCCGGGATGCGGTTGCTCCAGCCGCCCGGGACGGTCCGCCCCTGCTGTTCCCTGAAGCGGACGGGGGCGGTGCCGACCCGGCGGGTGAAGAGCCGGGAGAAGTAGGCCGGGTCGTCGTAGCCGACCCGGCGGGCGACGGCGGCGACGGGCAGTTCGGTGGCGGCGAGGAGTTCCTTGGCGCGGCCGAGACGGATGGAGAGCAGATAGTCCTTGGGGCTGCAGCCGGCGGCGCGCCGTACGGCGGTGCGCAGCTCGGCGGGGGTCATGCCGTGCCGGGTGGCGTGTTCGGCGACGGAGAGCGGCTGGAAGGCGTCGCGGGCGAGGGCGGTGAGGACGGGGTCGCCGTCGGCGTTGGTGTCGGCGCGGGCGCGGCGCAGGGCGACGAGGAGCTCGTGGACGGCGGCTCCGGTCTCGACCTCCAGGAGGGGGTTGCCGCGGCGGGCGGCGCGGGCGATCCGGCCGATCGCGGCGCGGGGGCCGGCGGCGTCGGAGAGGGGGACGACGGGCCGGTCCGGTTCGATGTAGCCGAGTTCGGTGTAGGTGGTGGTGGCGGGGCCGCCGAAGTCGACGAAGGACTCGTCCCAGCCGGTCTCCGGGTCGGCGGAGTAGTGGTGCGGTACGCCGGGGGTGAGCCAGATCAGGGCGGGCGCGGTGACCGTGGTGCGCCGGCCGTCCGGACCTCGGTACCAGCCGCTGCCTGCGCTGACGACGACGGCCACGTGGTGGTCGAGCGTGCGGGGTCCGACGGTGGGCAGGGTGCCGTGCTGCAGTCCGACGCCGAGGCAGACGAGCCCGAGGCGGTGGTGGACCGGGCTGGGAGTGAAGTAGCGCATCCAGGTGTGGTACATCCGCCGTGCCTGCCTTTCTTCCGTCCAAACAGCGACGATCTTTGTCCATGGACCCGTCCGCCGCCAGAGGGCGAAGGTGAGGCCATGAGCACGTTCGCTGTGGGTGACGAGGACTTTCTTCTGGACGGGCGGCCGGTGCGGCTGCTGTCGGGGGCTTTGCACTACTTCCGGGTGCACGAGGACCAGTGGGGCCATCGTCTGGGGATGCTCCGTGCGATGGGGCTCACCTGTGTGGAGACGTACGTCCCGTGGAATCTGCACGAGCCGGAGCCCGGCCGGTACCGGGACGTGGCCGCGCTGGGCCGTTTCCTGGACGCGGTGGCGGCGGCCGGGATGTGGGCGATCGTGCGGCCGGGGCCGTACATCTGCGCCGAGTGGGAGAACGGCGGGCTTCCGCACTGGCTGACGGGGCCGCTGGGGCGGCGGGTGCGCACGGAGGACGCGCAGTATCTGGCCCATGTGGACCGCTGGTTCCGGACGCTGCTGCCGCAGGTCGTGGAGCGGCAGATCGACCGCGGCGGTCCGGTGATCATGGTCCAGGTGGAGAACGAGTACGGGAGTTACGGCTCGGACCAGGGGTATCTGCGCCGGGTCGCGGATCTGCTGCTCGACTGCGGGGTGGAGGTGCCGCTGTTCACCTCGGACGGCCCGGAGGACCACATGCTGACGGGCGGGTCCGTGCCGGGGGTGCTCGCGACGGCGAACTTCGGCTCCGGGGCGCGGGAGGCGTTCGCGGCGCTGCGGCGGCATCAGCCGTCGGGGCCGTTGATGTGCATGGAGTTCTGGTGCGGCTGGTTCGACCACTGGGGCAGGGAGCACTCCGTACGGGACGCGGCGGACGCGGCGGCGACGCTGCGGGAGATCCTGGAGTGCGGGGCGTCGGTGAACGTCTACATGGCGCACGGCGGGTCGAACTTCGCGGGCTGGGCCGGGGCGAACCGGGCCGGTGAGCTGCACGAGGGCGAGCTGCAGCCGACGGTGACCTCGTACGACTACGACGCGCCGGTCGACGAGGCGGGGCTGCCGACGGAGAAGTACTGGCGGTTCCGTGAGGTGCTCGCGGAGTACGCGGAGGGGCCGCTGCCTCAGGTGCCGGAGCCGCCGCGGCGGATCGCCGCGCCGGTGGAGGCGGCCCCGGTGGAGTGGGCACCGCTCGCGGAGGTCCTGGAGGTCCTCGGCGACGAGGAGTCGGAGACGCCGCTGCCGCCGACCTTCGAGGAGCTGGGCGTGGACCGGGGTCTGGTGCGCTACCGCCTGGAGGTCCCGGGGCCCCGGCAGCCGTATCCGCTGTCGGTGACCGGGCTGCGCGACCGCGCGGTGGTGTACGCGGACGGGGTGCGGGCCGGGGTGCTGACCTCGGAGGACGCGGTGCTGCCGGAGCCGGTGGCGGGGCCCGCGGTGGTCGAGCTGTGGGTGGAGTCGCTGGGCCGGGTCAACTACGGTCCGCGGCAGGCGGAGCCGAAGGGGATCACGGGCGGGATCCGGCACGAGCGGCAGTACGTGCACGGGGTACGGGCCCGGGGGCTGCGGCTTGACGCCTTCGACGCGGGGGCGGTGGCGAAGGTGCCGTTCCGGCCGGTCGCGTCCGAGGTGCTGCCGGGGCTCTTCCGGGCGGTGGTGGAGGTGGCGGGGCCGGGTGACGCGGCGCTGTCCCTGCCGGGCGGGACGCGCGGCTTCGTCTGGGTGAACGGCTTCTGCCTGGGGCGGTACTGGGACGAGGGTCCGCAGGAGTCGTTGTTCGTGCCGGGCCCGGTGCTGCGGGAGGGCGGCAACGAGGTGTGGGTGCTGGAGCTGGAGGGCGGGGCGGCGGGGACACCGCGGGTGGAGCTGGCATAGCGAGGAGGGGCGGGCCGTGACGGCCCGCCCCTCGGTCACGTCGGGTCCGCGCTACAGCGTCGCCGCGGCCGACTTGATCGCGGCGGCGAAGGTCGAGACCTCGGTGTACACGCCGGGGTAGCCGGGCCGTGCGCAGCCCTCGCCCCAGCTCACGATGCCGACCTGGATCCAGGCACCGGCGTTGTCGCGGCGGAACATCGGGCCGCCGGAGTCACCCTGGCAGGTGTCGACGCCGCCCTCGTTGAAGCCGGCGCAGATCTCCTCGCCCGGGACGAGGGAGGAGCCGTACGCGTCCTGGCAGTCGGCGTCGGAGACGAACGGCACCGTCGCCTTGCGCAGGTAGCGCTGCTGCCCGCCGCCCTCGCGGGTGGCGCCCCAGCCGGCGACCGTGAACGTGCCGCTGTTGTACGCGGTCGTGTCGGCGATCTTGAGGGTGGGCACCGAGGTGATCGGCGAGGCCAGCTTGATCAGGGCCCAGTCCTTGCCCGTGCCGTTGTAGCCGGGGGCCTGGAGGACCTTGGTGGACCTGACCTTGATGGCGCTGCTGGAGTTCAGGTCCACGACTCCGGCGGTGGCGGTGATGCTGGTGTTGTTGCCGGAGCCGCTCACACAGTGGGCGGCGGTGAGGACGATCTGCGGGGTCAGCATCGAGCCGCCGCAGCCCATGGAGAGCCGGACCATCCAGGGGAACTCGCCCTGGGCGGCGCGGGTGCCGCCGACGACGGGGGTGGGCGCGGCGGAGGCGGTGGAGGGCTGGAGACTGACGGCGGCGAGGACGACGGCGCCGGCCGCGACGATTCTCTGCAGGGCGCGGACGAACTTGTTCTTCTTCAAGTGTCTGCCTTTCATGGGGGGTTGAGCCTTGATGGCATGTGCCCGTCAAGGCTTGGTCCGGATTATGGACAAGGGCTCACGGGGGCCACAAGGACACGTTTTCGGCCAGCGGACGGCGCCCGACCGTCCCCGTACAGTGAGGGGAAGGGGGTGTGACGTGCCGAACGCCAACGAGGTCGTCCATGGGTTCCCGCACCTCGACACGGTCCGGGCCTCGATCACCGCGCTGTACCGCAGGCTGTCGGCGGACGGGGTACGCCGCTTCGCGACGAGCGTGCCGGCGGCCGAGGTGGCCTTCGGGGACGAGGAGGACCTCCATCTCGGCGCGCAACGGGTGGCCCGGGCCCTCGTGCACCACCTGGAGCTGCCCGAGGCGCGGATGATCGTGAGCTTCCGGGAGATGGGGCACGCGGCGAGCGTCGAACTGGCGGCCGGTCCCGAGTACTTCGTCGAGCTGAACGACCGCTTCCGGCAGCACCGCAGGGACGTGGGAGCCGCGCTGGCCCACGAGATCACCCATGTCCTCCTGCACCGCCTCGACCTCGGCTTTCCCGGCACCCGGGACAACGAGATCCTCACGGATGTGGTGACCACCTATCTGGGGGCGGGATGGCTGCTGCTCGACGCGTTCCGGGAGGACGGGGTGTCCAGCCAGAAGCTGGGGTACCTGACGCCGGAGGAGTTCGGGTACGTCCTGGCCAAGCGGGCGGCGCTGTTCGGGGAGGACCCGTCGCCCTGGTTCACCAGCCCGCGTGCGTACGAGGCGTGGACGCTCGGGCGGGAGGAGGCGGCGCGGGACGCCCGCAGGCCCCCGCTGGCGGCAGCGGGCTGGGCGGCGCGCCACCGCTACACGAAGGACCGCCGCTACGGGCGTGCGCCGTCCGACGCTCCGTACGCATTCGAGGGGACGGGATCCTCGCTCCGGGTGTCGTTCCCCTGCCCGGTGTGCCGACAGCGGCTGCGGGTGCCGACGGGGCGAAAGGTCCGGGCGAGGTGCGGGGTGTGCGGGACGGTCCTGGAGTGCGACGCGTAGTCCTCTTGTATTCATTTGCGCCGTCCCTGCCCGGCGGGTGAAGGTCGGTGGATGAGCACGTTGTTCGACGCGATTCACGAGGGGGAGGACGCCGTCGTGCGCGCCCTCCGGGCCGGGGTGTCACCCGAGGCCGACGACGAAGGGGAGACCCCGCTGTACCGGGCGGCCCTCGCGAACGAGGCAGGGATCGTCCGGCTGCTGCTCGCGACGGGCGCCGATCCCGCGCGGGGCAGCGGCGAAGAGGCGGGGGACCTGCCGCTGTGCGGGGCTGCGTGTGGCGGGCACGCCGAGGTGGTACGGGCGCTGCTGGCCGGCGGGGCGCGGGCCGACCAGGCGGAGGCGTACGGGTTCACGGCCCTCGACTGGGCCGTGCGGCTCGGTCACGCGGAGACGGTGCGGATCCTTCTGGAACACGGCGCCGACCCGGGCCGGCCGGGTCCCGACGGGCTCCCGCCGCTGGTGGCGGCGGCGCGTCGCGGCTCGACCGCGAGCGTGCGGGCGCTGATCGAGTACGGCGCGGGGCCGGTCGAGGACGCGCTGCGCGAGGCGCGGCGCTGGATCGGCGTCGACATCGCGGAGGAGCTGCGGCGCGGTCTCCTCGAGACGAGCGGGGGCGACGGGTCCGGCGAGACCGTGGTGCGCCGCGTGCACGAGGACGGCGGGGTGACCGTCGTCGTCGAGCTGCTGCGCGCGGACGGCGCCCCGAGCAGCGGCAACGAGCAGCAGACCGGCCACGCGGCGATCGCCACGCTCCTGGAGCGCGCACGGGGCGACCGCACGCCGCCCGAGGAGCTCGCCGAGCGGGCCCTGCGCTGCGGGGACCCGGACCTGGACGACTGGAGCACGGCGGTCCGCACCCTCGCCGACCGCGGCGACGAGGAGACCTTCCGGACGGCCACCGCATGGTGCGCGAGCGAGGAGCCCCTGCGGCGGGCGCTCGGCGCACGCGTCCTGGGCGGCCTCGACGGGTTCACAGCCCAGGCCGTGCCGGTGCTGCGCCGTCTGGCGGCGGAGACATGGCCCGGCGGGCCGGGGTCCGCCGGGCCGGGCGTGCCGAGGGCCGGGCAGGCGCCGGGTTCGTCGCACCTCGAGCCCGGCGGCCCGGCGGGAGACCCCCCGGGCGGCGTCCCCGGCGTGGCGGCGAACCCTGCGGCTGCCGTGCCCGGCCAGGACGCCTCGACCCGGGTCGCCCCTGCGCGTGAGCCCGCGCTCTCCGTCGTGGTCGCGCTCGGGCAGTACGGGGAATCCGTCGCGCTGCCCGAGATGGTGGCGTTCGCGTCGCATCCCGATGTGGAGGTGCGGAGGGCGCTCGGGTGTGCGCTCACCGGGCCCGTGCCCGCCGGGGACGCGGGGGCCGTGGAGACGCTGGTCGCGCTGAGCCGCGATCACGACCACGGCGTACGCGACTGGGCGACGCTCGCGCTCGCGGAGGTGCCCGAGGACACCCCCGTACTCCGCGAGGCGCTCGCGGCCCGGCTGGACGACGAGGATCCGGACGTCGTCGCCGAGGCGGCGCGCGGGCTGGCGATGCGTCAGGATCCGCGCGCCGTCGAGGTGCTGGCGTGGATTCTCGCGGAACGGGACGACGAGGGGACCGCACGCGACACCGCGCTCGCCGCCGTCGAGTACATCGAGGACCCCCGGGTCAGGACCCGGCTCGAGTGGACGACGCCGCGATGTCGTTGACCGCCGCCCAGGCGAAGGCCATCGCCGGTCCGATCGTGGCGCCCGGCCCCGGATACGTCTCCCCCATCACGGCCGCCGAGCAGTTGCCGGCCGCGTAGAGACCGGTGATCGCGGTGCCGTCCTCCCGCAGCACCCGCGCGTCGCCGTCCGTCACCGGACCGCCCTTGGTGCCGATGTCGCCGGGGTGCACCGGCACCGCGTAGAAGGGGCCCTTGTCCAGCGGCGCCAGGTTCGGGTTCGGCAGCGTCGGGTCGCCGTAATAGCGGTCGTAGACCGAGTCCCCGCGCCCGAAGTCCTCGTCCTTGCCCTTCGCCGCGAAGCCGTTGAAGCGGGTGACGGTGGCCTCCAGGCCCGGGGTCCCGATCCGGTGCGCCAGTTCGGCGACCGTCGGGGCCCGGACCACGAAGCCCTCCCACCGCTTCGGGAACGGCTGCCCGGGGAACAGCCCCGCGAAGATGTACCGCGCCTTGGAGCGGGCGTCGAGGATCAGCCAGGACGGCACCGTCGTCGCCTCCGGCCGGTCGCAGGCGTACATGCGGTCGACGAACGCGTGGTACGGCGCCGCCTCGTTGGCGTACCGCTCCCCCGCCGCGTTCACGATCACCATCCCCGGGATGCCCCGGTCCGCGACGAGGAAGAACGGCTTCTCCCCGGGTGGGCAGACCGAGGGCGCGCCCCACACCTTGTCCAGCAGATCCGTCGCCGCGCCCAACTCCCCTGCGATCCGCAGGGAGTCGCCCGTCTGTCCTTCCGAGGCATGCGTCCAGTCCGTCGACGTGGGCGCCGGCAGATGCTTCTCGCGCAGCTCCTGGTCGTGCGAGAAGCCACCGGAGGCGAGGACGACCCCGCCCCGCGCCCGTACGGTCCGCCCGTCCGCGAGCTCCACTCCGGCCACCCGGCCGTCCTCGACGACGAGCCCGGCGAGGCGGGCGTTCAGCCACAGCTCGCCGCCGAGTTCGTGGAGGGAGAGGCGCATACGGGCGATCAACGCCTCGCCCAGGGAAAGCAGCGTCCGCCCCGTGAGCAACGCGCCGACCGCCCGCGCGCCGACCCGGACGGAGGCCCGCCGACCCGCCCAGGTGCGGGCGACCATGTTCAGGAAGCGGAAGTCGTACGAGGTCATGGTCAGCCCGTACGTCGGCAGGCCGGCCCGGCGCATGGTCGCCGCGAGCGGGCCGAGCCGCTTCAGGTCCATGATCCGCGGCTCGACCGAGCGGCCCTGGGCCATCCCGCCGAGGGCCTCGGGAAAGTAGTCGGCGTAGCCGGGGGTGTACATGAAGCGCACATGGGTCCGGTCGTGGAACTCCCGCACCATGCGCGGCCCGTGAGCGAGGTACGCGTCCTTGCGGGCGTCCGGGACCCGGTCGCCCACGGTCGCGTCGAGATAGGCCCGGGCCTTCTCGTACGTGTCGCCCAGCGCGGCCTCGTCGAGATGGAGGTTCCCGGGGACCCAGATCGCGCCGCCGGACAGGGCGGTGGAGCCGCCGTAGAGGTCGGTCTTCTCGACGACGAGGGCGGTCAGACCGCGCAGCCGGGCGGTGATCGCGGCGGCGAACCCGGCGGCGCCGGAGCCCACCACGACGACGTCGTACTCGTGCGGAGGCTCTGGGCTCATCCGAACACCCCTGTCGCGTAGTCGCTGCGGAAGTAGAGGAGCGGTGCGCCGTCCTCGCGGGCGTCGAGGGCCAGGACGCGGGCGGTGACGACGAGGTGGTCGCCGGCCTCGTGGACGGCGTGGACCGCGCAGTCGAGGGTGGCGAGGGCGCCGTCGATGTGGACGGCGCCGTCCTCGGTCGTGGTCCAGTGGACTCCGGCGAACTTGTCGGGGCCGCTGCGGCCGAGGGCCGCGCACACCTCGCGCTGGTCCTCGGCGAGGACGGAGATCCCGAAGCGGCCGGCGGCCCGGACGCCGGGCCAGCTGGTGGAGGTCTTCGCCACGCAGAGCAGGACGAGCGGCGGTTCGAGGGAGAGGGAGGCGAAGGACTGCACGGCCAGGCCCACGGGCCGGCCGGCCGGGTCCAGCGCGGCGACCACCGTGATGCCGCTGGCGAAGTGGCCGAGGACGTGCTTCATCAGCCGTTCCACTGATGGCCCCAGAGGCTGTCGGAGGTGATCTCCTTCGTGGTCCAGGTCTCCGCGTCGACGACGAGTCCGTCCCAGCCGTACTCGACCTGGAAGCCGCCGGGCGCCTGGGCGTAGAAGGAGACCATGCGGTCGTTGGAGTGGCGGCCGAGGGTGGACGCGATGGGGATGCCGGCCGCGTTCGTCCGGTCGAGGCAGTGGCCGACGGCGTCGAGCGAGTCGGTCTCGACCATGAAGTGGACGATGCCGGGCGGCAGGGCGCCGGGGTAGAGGCCGAGGCTGTGGTGGCGGGCACCCGGGCTGAGGAAGTTCATCCAGTAGAAATCCTGGCCGGGGTCGCCGGTGGGGACGGCGACGGGCGGCAGCTTCATCCGGTCGCGGAGCTGGAAGCCGAGCAGGTGCTCGTAGAAGGCGACGGTCTCGTCCATGTTCGGTGCGGGAAGCACGACATGGCCGAGGCCGAGGTCCTGGCCGGAGGGCGCGGTGGTGACGAAGCGGTTGCCGTACCGGGCGGGGAGCGGTGTGTGGTCCTGGGCCTGGCCCCAGTAGAGCTCCAGGGGGTTGCCGGCCGGGTCGTCGACGTGGATGAGGCCCTGGACGCGGCGCTCGGCGAGGGTCGCGTCCTCGGCGTGCTTGACCGGGAAGCCGGACGCTTCGAGTTCTTCGGCGGCCTCGGTGAGCGCGCGGGCGTTCGGGAGCTCGAAGCCGGCGGCGAGCAGCCGGTCGTGCGCGCCGGCGACGAAGGAGAGGCGACGGATCCGGTCGTCGATCCGGACGTGCAGGACGGAGTCCGTGGAGCCCTGGGCCTCGGCCATGCCGAGGATGTCGAGGGTGTAGGCGCGCCAGTCGGCGAGCGTGGTGGTCTCGATGCGGAGGTAGCCGAGCGAGCGGATGTCCATGAGCCGTGCTCCTAGTGCGTGAAGAAGTCGAGGGCCAGGCGGTTGAACTCGTCGAACCGTTCGACCTGCGCCCAGTGGCCGCAGTGCGGGAAGACGTGCAGCCGGGCGTCGGGGATGGTGCGCAGGGCGACGAGCGCGCCGTCGAGCGGGTTGGTGCGGTCCTCGCGGCCCCAGGTGAGCAGGGTGGGCCGGGTGATGCGGTGGCCCTCGCGCCAGAGCTGCGACTCCTGCGGCCAGGTGGCGAACGCGGCGGCCATCCGGGCGGTGCCGAGCCGGGCCTGGGGGTCGGTGGCCTGGGCGTACCGCTCCTCCACGAAGGCGTCGGTGACGATCGCGGGGTCGTACGCCATGGTGAGCAGGAACTCCCGCATCTGCTCACGGCTCGGGGCGGGCGAGGCGTTGAAGGCGAGGAGCCGCTTGATGCCCTCGGTGGGGTCGGGCGAGAAGAGGTTGACGGAGATCCCGCCGGGGCCCATG
Organism: Streptomyces sp. NPDC059875; assembly: GCF_042731085.1. NCBI lineage: Bacteria > Bacillati > Actinomycetota > Actinomycetes > Kitasatosporales > Streptomycetaceae > Streptomyces > Streptomyces sp. NPDC059875. The sequence goes on along the minus strand of NZ_JBHWJZ010000016.1, from coordinate 111,351 downwards.
AGCAGCAGCCTGTCGACCTTGCCCGGGTGGTCGAGGGCGAGCCGTGTCGCGGTGCCTCCGCCGAGCGAGTTGCCGATGAAATGAGCTTTCTCCAGGCCGAGTTCGTCCATCAGCGCGACGACGGCACGGGCGCTGAAGGAGAAGTAGTCGCGGTCCGGCTCCGTCTTGTCGGAGCGGCCGAAGCAGGGCTGGTCGATCAGGAGCGTGCGGAAGTGCTCGGCGAAGACGGGCAGGTTGGCGCCGAAGTTGGACCAGGCCGAGGCTCCGGGCCCGCCGCCGTGGAGCATCACGACCGCGGGCGCGTCCGCCGGTCCGGCCTCGTGGAAGTGCAGGGTGAGGTCGGCGGCCTTCACGGTCCGGGAGGTGCTCTCGTAGGTGAGGGCGGTCGCGGCGGCGGTCACAGCATCGTGTCCTGGATGTCGAGGCCGAGGGCGGCCTGACCGTAGAGGACGAGGGCCCGCTCGGGGTCGTTGGCGGCGTGGCCACGGCCGGTGTGGACGTCGCGCCAGGCGCGCTGGACGCGGTTGGCGCCCGTGCGCATGGCGCTGCCGCCGGCGTTCTCCATGAGCAGGTCGACAGCGGCGACGGCGCGTTCGGTGGCGATGACCTGGTCGCGGCGGGCGCGGGCCCGTAGCTCCATCGTCAACGGCGCGCCGGCGCTTGCCAGTTCGTACAGCTCGGCCATGTTCCGGGTGAGCTGGAGCCAGGAGGCGTCGATGTCGGCGGCGGCGCGGGCGATGCGGACCTGGGCGAAGGGGTCCTCGGCGACCTGCTGTCCGTAGGAGACACGGAACCGTTCGCGGGTGGCGGCGAGGTGGCCCTCGTACGCGCCCTCGGCGATGCCGACGATCGGCGTGGAGATGGTGGTGGTGAACACGGAGGCGTACGGGAGCCGGTAGAGCGGCTCGGGGTGGGCGGCGAGGCCGGGCGCGTCGAGGGCGGTGACCGGCCCGAAGCTCAGCGCGCGGTGCTCGGGGACGAAGACGTCCTCGCAGACGATGTCGTTGGAGCCGGAGCCGCGCAGGCCGACGGTGTCCCAGACCTCGTCGACGCGGTACGCGGTGCGCGGGACGAGGAAGGTGCGCATGTCGACGGGGCGGCCGCCGGCGTCGGTGACGAGGCCGCCGAGGAGCGCCCAGTCGGTGTGGTCGCAGCCGGAGGAGAAGTGCCAGCGGCCGGTGAGGGTGAATCCCCCGTCGACGACGGTGACGCTGCCGGTGGGGGCGTACGAGGAGCAGATCCGGGTGTCGGGGTCGGCGCCCCACACCTCCTCCTGGGCCTTCGGCTCGTAGAGGGCGACGTGCCAGGGGTGGACGCCGACGACGGAGGCGACCCAGCCGGTGGAGCCGCAGGCCTTCGCGATCTCCTTGACGGCGGTGTAGAAGGTGACGGGGTCGGCGGCGAGGCCCCCGTACGCGCGGGGCTGGAGCAGCTTGAAGAATCCGGTCGCGGCGAGCTCCTTGACGGAGTCCTCGGGGACCTTGCGGGCGGCCTCGGCCTCGGCGGCCCGCTCGCGCAGGGCGGGGGCGAGGGCGCGGACGGCCTCGAGGACGGCTCCGGTGGCGTCGCTCATCGCGTGTCCTCTCTCGGAGGGAATCGGGAGTGGCTGGACCGTACGCCCGCGGTGTTCCGGAACGGCATAGGGGGTTCCCGCTGAGCGGGAACCGGCGGCCGGCGGGGGCGGAGGACGCGGACGGGGGGCGGACGGGACGAAGCGAACTCACGGGTAACCCGATCCGCCGGGGAATCGCAGGGCGCGCTTCGCCCCGCGTTCACCGGGGAGACACAGTGGCCCCCCGTAATGCAGGAGTTGTATGGACAACAGTTGTTCATACAGCTTGGCCCCGCTCCCCTTCCCCCATGGAGTACGCGTGACCTCCCCTGCCCGCGCCGCCGCTCTTCTCGGCGCCCTCGGTCTGACCGCCCTGACCCTCACCGCCTGCGGCGCCGCTCCCACGAAGGGCGCCGCAGGCGCCGACGGGAAGAACATCGCCACCGCGGCCTCCGCCGCCGACGCCGGGGGCATGGACGCCCTGGTCGCCGCCGCGAAGAAGGAGGGCACGCTCAACGCGATCGCCATCCCCCGCGACTGGGCGAACTACGGCGCGCTCATCGACGGCTTCACCGCGAAGTACGGCATCAAGGTGAGCGTCGAGAACCCCGACGGCTCCAGCCAGGACGAGATCAACGCGGTCAAGTCCCGCAAGGGCCAGGACCGCGCCCCCGACGTGCTCGACCTCGGCGCCTCCTTCGCGCAGGCCGCCGGCGAGCAGGGCCTGACCGCTCCGTACAAGGTCGCCGCCTTCGACAAGATCCCCGAGACGCAGCGCGACGCGCAGGGCCGCTGGTTCAACGACTACGGCGGCTACGTCTCCATCGGCTGCGACGCCAAGCGCGTCAAGGTCTGCCCGCAGACCTTCGCCGACCTGCTCAAGCCCGAGTACAAGGGCCAGGTCGCCCTCAACGGCAACCCGACCAAGTCGGGCTCGGCCTTCGGCGGCGTGTACGCGGCGGCGCTGGCGAACGGCGGCTCGTTCGACGACATCCAGCCGGGCATCGACTTCTTCGGCAAGCTGAAGAAGAACGGCAACTACAACCCGGTCGAGTCGACCCCGGCCACGGTCGAGAAGGGCGAGACGCCCATCTCCATCGACTGGGACTACCTGAACTCCGGGTACGCGGAGCAGTTCGCGTCCAAGGGCGTCGACTGGAAGGTCGCCGTGCCCACGGACGGCGTCTACGCCCAGTTCTACTCGCAGGCGATCAACAAGGACGCCCCGCACCCGGCGGCCGCCCGGCTGTGGCAGGAGTACCTCTACAGCGCCGAGGGCCAGAACCTGTGGCTGAAGGGCCACGCCCGGCCCGTCCTGATGCCGGCCATGGAGGCGGACGGCACGATCGACAAGGCGGCCGCCGCGGCGCTGCCGAAGGTCGCCGGCACCCCGAAGTTCCCCACCGAGCAGCAGACGTCCAAGGCCAAGGAGACCCTGTCGCAGGGCTGGGCCGCGGCCGTCTCCGGGTGACCCGTCGATGACACAGCACCCCTCCACCACCCCGTCCGGGGCCGCTCGCGCGCACGCCGCGCGCCCGGCCCCGACGGGCCCGGGCGAAGCCGCGGCCTTCCCGATCGGCGCCGACGCGCCGGCCGGGTCCGCGGCCTCCGGAGCCGCCGGTTCCCCCATGACCGACGGCTCCGCCACGACCTCGGCAGCACCCCCGGGCCAGGTCCCGGCCCAAGGCGAGGCTCCGGATCACGGCCCGGCTCCGAGCCAGGGCCCGGCGAGCCCGGGCCCTGCCCAAGCCGACGCCGCGGCCCAGGGCTCGGGCCGGGTTCCCGCTCCCGCCCCCGCCGGCCCCGCAGCGCGCCGCCTGCGGCGGTCGCGGGCGGGCGGGTGGCTCGCCGCGGTGCCGCTCTTCCTCGTCGTCACGCTCGCCTTCGGGCTGCCCGCGCTCGCCATGGCCGACGGTGCCTTCACCGTCGCCGACGGCGGGTACGGGCTCGACAACGTGACCCGGTCGGTCGACGGCGCGTACCGCACCGCGCTGCTCGGCAGCATCGAGCTGTCCGCGCTCACCGCGGCGGTCGGCACCCTCTTCGGGCTGCTGCTCGCCCAGGCCGTCGTCTCCTCACGCGGCCGGGCCCTGCGCGAGGCCGTGCTCACCGCCTCCGGCGTGCTCGCCAACTTCGGCGGCGTGCCGCTCGCCTTCGCCTTCGTCGCGACCCTCGGCAACGCGGGCGTCCTCACCACGCGCCTTGGCCTCGGCGACCACGGCTGGTCGCTGTACAGCTTCTGGGGCCTCGCCCTCACCTATCTGTACTTCCTGGTGCCGCTGATGGTGCTGACCGTGGCGCCCGCGCTCGACGGGTTGCGCGTCCAGTGGCGGGAGGCGGCCCGCGACTGCGGCGCCTCGGCGTGGCAGTACTGGCGCCACGTCGGCCTCCCGGTCCTTCTGCCGTCCCTCCTCGGCGGGTTCGTGCTCCTCTTCGGCAGCGCGTTCGCCGCCTACGCGACGGCCGCCGCCATGGTCGGCAGCTCCGTGCCTCTGGTGACGCTGCAGATCGCGGACGCGCTCTCCGGCAACGTGCTGGTCGGCCAGGAGAACGTGGCCCTCGCGCTGAGCCTCGACATGGTCGTGGTCGCGGCCCTCGTGATGGCGGTCCACCTCCCCCTCCAGCGAAGGAGCACCCGATGGCTCGCCTAGGACGTCCCCTCGTGCTCCTGGTCGCCGGGGTCTACTTCCTGGTGCCGTTGCTCGCCTCCGCCGTGTTCACCGTGGACATCCCGGGGCAGGGGCTCACCCTCTCCTCGTACACCCGGATCTTCACCGCGCCCGGTTTCACCGGCAGTCTGCTGCTGTCGCTGGGGCTCGCGGCGGCGACCGTCGCGCTCGTGCTGCTGATCACCGTCCCCGCGGCGGTCGCGGCCCGGCTCTCGGCGCCCCGGCTGCGCCCCGTCCTCGAGGTCGTGTGCACGCTGCCGCTGGTGGTCCCGCCGGTGGCGCTGACCGCCGGGCTCGGCAGCGTCCTGCGCTGGGGCCCGGAGAAGCTGTCCACGACCCCGCTGTACCAGACGTTCGTGGCCGTCCAGAACCCGGACTTCCCCGTCGTCCTCGTCCTCGCGTACGCCGTGATGGCGCTGCCGTTCGTCTACCGGTCGCTCGACGCGGGGCTGCGCTCCGTCGACGTGCGCACCCTGGTGGAGGCCGCGCGGGACTGCGGCGCGTCCTGGCCTCGGGCGATCGTGTCGGCCGTGCTCCCGAACCTGCGGGGCGCCCTGCTGAACGCCTCGTTCCTGACGCTCGCGCTGGTGCTCGGCGAGTTCACGGTCGCCTCGCTCCTCGGCTTCCAGCCCTTCGCGGTGTGGATCGTGCAGGCGTCCGGCTCCGACGCCCGGCTCTCGGTGGCCGTGTCGCTGCTGAGCCTGCTGCTGACCTGGGTGCTGCTGCTGGCCCTGACGACCGTGGGCAACCGCCGTCGTACGCCGCGCTCTTCCCGTACTTCCGAAGGAAAGACCTCCCGATGACCGTGCTCGACCAGCCGGTACGCACCGGCGCCGCTCTCCGGATCCGTGGCCTGCGCCGGTCCTTCGGCTCCGCCGTCGCCCTCGACGGCCTCGATCTCGACGTCGCCCCCGGCGAACTCCTCGCGCTGCTCGGCCCGTCCGGCTGCGGCAAGACGACCGCGCTGCGCGTGCTGGCCGGCTTCGAGCGGCCGGACGCCGGCCAGGTGCTGCTCGACGGCGAGGACATCGTGCCGGTGCCCGCCGACCGCCGTGACACGGCGATGGTGTTCCAGTCGTACAGCCTCTTCCCCCACCTCACGGCCGCCGACAACGTGGCCTTCGGGCTGCGGATGCGCAAGGTCCGGGCCGCCGAGCGGCGGGCGCGCGCCGCCGAACTGCTCGAACTCGTCGGTCTGGCCGGCCACGGCGACCGCTACCCGCACCAGCTCTCCGGCGGTCAGCAGCAGCGGGTCGCGCTGGCCCGCGCGCTCGCACTCCGGCCCCGGCTGCTGCTGCTCGACGAACCGCTGTCGGCGCTCGACGCGCGAGTGCGGGTGACGCTGCGGGAGGAGATCCGCCGGCTCCAGCTGGAGCTCGGCATCACCACCGTCTTCGTCACCCACGACCAGGAGGAGGCGCTGTCGATGGCCGACCGGGTCGCGGTGATGAACGGCGGCAGGCTGGAGCAGTGCGCCTCGCCGACGGAGCTGTACGAGCGTCCCGCGACGGACTTCGTCGCGGAGTTCATCGGCACGATGAACCGGATGCCCGGCCAGGCCGACGCCGACGGCTCGGTGGACGTCCTCGGGGTGCGGCTGCCGGTCGAGGGACCGGCCGGCTCCGGCCCGGTCACCGTGCTCGTCCGCCCCGAGGCCCTGGAGATCGAGGAGGGCGGTACGGCGCACGTCACCGCCACCGCGTTCCACGGCCCCACCACCCGGGTCCGCATCGCGCTGCCGGACGGTACGGACGTCAAGGCGGACGTGCCGACGCACGCCGCCGCCGCGCTGACGCCCGGCACGGCCGTGACCGTACGGCCCCGGCAGCGGCCCGTCATGCTCGCCTCCGCGGGCGGTGCCCGGTGACCCGGCTGCAGGCGGTCCTCTTCGACATGGACGGGACGCTCGTCGACACCGAGGGCGTCTGGCTGGACGTCGTGGAGTCGGCGGCCGCGCGCCGGGGCCGTGCCCTGGACGCCGAGCGCCGTACGGCGGTGACGGGACGGTCGGTCGAGGACTCGGCCGCATTGCTGCACGCCTACCTGGACGCGCCGGCGGCCGAGCTCGCCGCCGAGCTGGGCGCGGACTTCGCCGCCCGGCTGGCGGTGGCCGCGGCGCCCCGGCCGGGCGCGCTGCGGCTGCTCGCCGCGCTGCGCGAGCGCCGGGTGCCGACGGCGCTCGTCTCGGCCTCGCCGCGGGCGGTCGTCGACCAGGTGGCGAGCACCCTGGACGGGCACCGGTTCGACGCGCTGTTCGGCGCCGAGGACACCGTACGGACGAAGCCGGAGCCCGACCCCTATCTCGCGGCGGCGGTGGCGCTGGGCGCCGAGCCCTCGCGGTGCGTGGCGGTCGAGGACAGCCCGACGGGGGTCACCTCGGCCGTCGCCGCGGGCTGCCGGGTGCTCGCCGTGCCGTCGACGGAGTCGCTCGTGGACTTCGCCGGGACCGAAGGCGTCACGCTGGCGGGCTCGTTGACCGAGGTCGACCCCGAGCTGCTGAACTCCCTGGTCGGGTGAGCGGAGCGCATGACAGGGTGGGCGTGTGAGTGAGGAACGGGCCAGGACGCCGCTGTATCTGAAGGTCGCCGCCGATCTGCGGACCGCCATCACGGCGGGCGAGTACGGCTCCGGGGCGAAGCTGCCCGCGGAGGACGAACTGGCCCGCCGCTACGGCGTGTCCAGAGGCACGGTCCGCCAGGCGCTGGCCGCGCTGCGGACGGACGGTCTGATCACCTCGCGGCGCGGTTCGCGCCGGGTGGTCCTCGGCGGGCCGCGGCTGCACAGTTTCGGCGAACTGCGTTCGTTCACCCGCTGGGCGCGCTCGCTCGGCGAGGAGCCCGGCGGCCGGATCGTGGCGGTCGACCGGGTGCCGGCGGACGCGGAGGAGGCCGAGAAGCTGCGCGTGGCCGAGGGCGCGCCGGTCTACCGGGTGCGGCGGCTGCGGACGCTCGCGGGCAGCCCGGTGATGGTGGAGCGGACGACGTATCCGGAGCGGATCGGGGAGCTGGTGGCCGGGATGCCGCTGGACACGGTCTCGCACTCGGAGCAACTGGAGCTGCACGGCGTGCTGTTCGCCGACGCCCGGCACACCATCGACCTGGTGCCGGCCGACGCCGACGACGCGGAGCTGCTCGGCTGTCGGGCCGGGGAGTCGCTGCTGCGGGAGCGACGGCACTCCACCGACCCGGCGGGGACCCCGGTGGAGTGGTCGCAGGACCGCTATCTGCCGGGGACGGTGGCGTTCACGATGCAGAGCTCGACGGCGACGAGCGCGCTGGGGCGCCGGCTCGGCTCGTAGGCCGCAGGACGGACGCGTGAACCCGGGGTCGGGGACCCCGGGTTCGGTCATGCGCGGGGCACGTCGTCACGCGCCGGGCCAGGGCCTGTCCGACCCTGATCCGCTGGACAGGCCCTGGGCCTCGGGGCGGAGCAGCCCGGCCAGCAGGGGCCGGAAGTGCGCGAAGCCGGGGGTGTCCATGTCCGGGTCCTTCGCCTGGTCGTCCCAGCGGCGTACGGCGACGGCGTCGGCGGCCCCCGGGTGCGCCTCGAAGGCGCGTACCTGGGCCTCGGTCATCGGCCCGCCCTGGACGGCGAGGGTGTGCACCGACGCCTCGGAGAGCAGGTCGAAGTAGCCGGGCTCGACGGCGCAGAGGTAGCGCTTGGCGGCGACGTGCAGCCGTACGGGCTCGGTGACTTCCGGTCCCAACCACTGGTCGAGCCAGTCGGCGCCGGTGTGACTGTGCCGGTTGTCGGTGCCGTGCTCCATCAGGTCGCGGCCGGTCACCGCGCCGTGGAAGTGGCCGACGTCGTGCAGGAGCGCGGCGGCGATCAGGTGCGGCGGGGCGCCCGCGGCCTCGGCGAGGGCGCCGGCCTGGAGCATGTGCTCGGCCTGGGTGACGGCCTCGCCGAAGTACTCGGCGCTGCCTTCGCCCTCGAAGAGGCCGGCGAGGGTGTCGAGCGGGTTCACTTGCTGCTCTCCTCTCGGCGGAGTACGGCCAGCGTGGAGGCGAGGCCGTCGATGTCGGCGTAGGCGCCCTGGAGGTGGCGGTCACCGGACTCGGCGAAGGCCGTCCGGGCGTGCAGCAGCCGGGTGTTGTCGAAGATCAGGCAGTCGCCGGGGGCGAGCCGGAAGTCGAGCTGGAGCTCGGGGCGCAGCAGCAGCTCGCCGAAGCGCCGGTAGGCGGCGTAGAAGGCGTCGAGGAGGTCGGCGGGCAGCCGCAGGGTGCCGATGGAACGGTTGTTGAAGCGGATCTCGCGGATCCGGCCGGCCGGGTCGGTGCCGATCAGCGGCCGGTGGGCGCGGAGTTCGGTGTGCTCGTCGGCGAAGGCGAAGGGGACGGGGACCCGGGTGAGGATCTCGTACGCCTCCGGGGACTCGGCCCGCAGCAGGGCCGCCGCGTGGAAGCCGTCCACGAGGCCGGAGTCGCCGCCCTGGGCCGCGTTGGTGAGGCAGTGGAGCAGCTGGAGGGTGGGGACGGGGTCGCGGTAGGGGTTGTCGGTGTGCGGGGTGATGCGGGCGCCGGTGAAGGCGAGGTTGTTGGGGTCCGCCTCGACGCGGACCTCGAAGAGCTCGCCGTAATTGGTCTCGCGGACGTATCCGAAGGTACGGGCCACGTCGAGGACCTGGCGGTCGCGGACGGGGACTCCGCGCAGCAGGACGAAGCCGAGGCGCAGGACGGAGTCGAGAGCGGCGGCGCGGATCGCGGGGTCGGCGGTGTACGCGTCCCACTCGGCCTCGGGGAGCCCGTCGGCGAACCGCTCGGCGGCCCACACCTCCTTGTCGTCCTCGGTGCGGCCGTCGCCGGGGGCGGCGGGGGCGCCGGGGAGGTGGGCGCCCAGCCAGGACTCGGGGTAGACGGACCGGTGTCCGTCCGGGGCCCAGACCACCTCGCGTGCCGGGGAGCCGTCCGGGGTGCGGGTGTCGTGGACGGCGTCGACGGCGAGCGCGGCGGGAAGTTCGGTGATCTGGAACAGCTTCTGGCCGTTGCGGGGGTCGCGGCAGTCCGGGCACGGGCAGTTGTCGCGCAGCCAGACGGGCGGTGCGGAGGCGAGTGACACCATCAGAGGATCTCCAAGTTGTACAGACAACTTTCGTTCGGACGTGAGCCTCGCAGTCGAGGGTGGCCGAGGAGTTACAGCCGGATGGACGGCTGCGCCGCATCACGAAGGACCCCGCATGTACCTATTAGAAATAGGAGGCGCAGCTGTCTTCCCCCGGGCCGGGACCCCGTGGCAGGGTCGGCGCAACCTCACGGAAACACGGGAGACGACCATGACCGCTGAGCTCGTCGGCGCACCGGCCCCGTTGGCCCCTCCCTCCCTCCTGGAGAAGGCCGCCCGCGTGCTCGCGGCCTTCGAGGGGACCGAGCCGAGGCTCTCGCTCACCGAGGTGATCCGCCGCTCCGGCATCCCGCGCTCCTCGGCCCACCGCATCCTCGACCAGCTCGTCCAGCTGCGCTGGCTGGACCGCGAGGGCCGGGACTACCGCATGGGCATGCGGATGCTGGAACTCGGCGCGCTCGCCGCGCACCACAACCGGCTGCGCCGGGCGGCGCTCCCCCGCCTCCACGCACTCCACGAGTCGACGGGACACCTGGTCCATCTGTACGTCCTCGACGGCACCGAGGTCGTCTGCCTGGAGCGGATCGGCGGCTCGGAGGACTCCACGGTCCCCTCCCGCACGGGCGGCAGGATGCCCGCGCACTCCACGGCCGCGGGCAAGGCGCTGCTCGCCTTCGGCGACCCGGCCGTGCTCACCTCCCTCCTGTCGGGGCGGCTGCGCCCGCTCACCCCGCGGACCCTGGTCAACCCGGTGGCCCTCCGCTCCGAGCTGGCGGCGACCCGGGAGCGGGGCGTCGCCTTCGACCGCGAGGAGACCTTCCGGGGCGTCTCCTGCGTGGCCGCCCCGCTGCGCGGCGCGGGCCGGGCGATCGCCGCGGTCTCGGTCTCGGGCCACGGCATCCACCGCGAACTGGACCGCCTGGCACCGGCCGTACGGGCGTGCACGCGGGGGGTGTGGGGGGACCTGTTCGGGCCGGGGCGGACGACGGCCCCGACACGGCCGGCTGCCGACGCCCCCAAGACCCGGGTCTCGGAAGGGGAGATGGACGCGATGATGGGGTGGCTGCGGTTCAGCGAGTGGATGTAGCCGCCGTCCCCGCCGCGGCCTCGGCCACCAACTCGGCCAGCAGGTCGGCCATGCGGTGCATCACCGGTACGGGCAGGGCGGGGTTCGTCGCCGCGTCATGTGCGGTCCTCCTGTCCCGCAGCAGCCGCAGCAGGACGTCCTGAGGGAGGGCGGGGTTCCGGGCCGCGCGGACCCGCACCGATTCCTCCGGGTCGTCGAGCAGGCGGACGGCCGCGGCGGGGGTGAGTCGCGGGTCCTGCGCCGCGTCCTGCCGGACCTCCTCCGCCTCGTCCCGGCTGAACTCCTCGACCAGTTCGGGCGTGGACTCCGGGTCGCCCAGGGCGAGTCGGCGCAGCCTCGGATTCGGGTCGGTGGCGTGGCGGAGCAGGCCGGAGCGCGGGAAGTTCGGGTGGGTGCGCGGCCGGCCGGGGAAGGTGAAGCTGCCGGTCCACCAGTGCCAGACCTCCAGCAGCATCTCCGGCGGCGCGTCGTCGCAGGACTCGGCGAGGAAGAGCCGCACGACCCGGTCCTCGTCGTGGGCGAGCCGTTCGACGACATCGGGCAGCAGGTGCCGGGCGCGGGCGACGCTGCTGCGTACGTACGGATGGCTGGACGCGGCGAGCCGGCGCATGGCCTCCGGGTCGTCGTGGAGTGCGGCGACCCAGGGCAGGACCATGGGGCGCCCGTCGTTCGGTTCGAAGGTGACGCGTACGGCGGCCCGCTGCTCCTCGGTCAGGTCGGCCCGGACGGCGACGGCGTGCCGAATCCACTCGTCCTCGTCCTCCGCGAGGACGGCGACGGCCGCCGGATCGAGGCGGGGGTTTTCCGCGAGCCTCTCCCGGACGTCCCTGTCCTCGTGGACAGCCAGCCGGGCGGACAGTTCGGGCGTCAGGCGGCAGGAGTCCAGAGCCTTGCCGTCCGTGCCGCCGAGCCGCTCGAAACCGACCTCGTCCACAGGGTGTTCCTGGTGGTGACGGAGCTGAGCGGCTGTGCGGACGTGCTCGTCGGGGTCCGTGAGCAGCCCCTCCCGTACGGGCGGGGAGAGGTGGGGCCAGGCGGGGGCGCACGCGGCGGCCCGGACGGCGGGAACGGGGTCGCCGACGAGAGCGTGGAGCAGGGGCTCGGGCAGTCCGGGCAGCTGGGCGGCCTCGGCCCGGGCGAGGGGGGAGTCGTCGGCGGCGAGCGCCTCGTACTCCGCGGCGGGCAGCGTCACACGCGCCTGCACGGCTCTCTCCATGAACAGAGCCCGCCGCGCGCCGCTCGTCTCCGCCCGGAGCAGTCGTCCCCACTGGTCCACGGTCAACTCGTGCCTCGCCTCCACGACCCGGCCGCGTACGTGCGGGTCCGGGTGGACGACCGCTGCGTCGAGGACGGCCGACGGCAGGTCTTCCCGCCACAGGAAGCCCGGATCGATGTCGAGCAGCCGGATCAGGAGGTCTTCGGGCGCCGCCCGGTTGAAGCCCAGAAAGTCCCAGCCGTGGACCGGCTTCCCCAACGCGTCGAGTGTCATGGGCACCATCCTGCCCGGTCCGCGGCCGGCTGACGTGGGGGGACCGGCCGCGGACCGGGGGCTGGTGGGAGTCGGGCGGTCAGCAGCCGTGGTCGACGAGGTCGAACGAGGCGTAGTGGTCGGCGGTGTAGTAGTCCTCCTGGTACGACTCACCGGTCACGATCCGGCGCGCGCCCCGCGTGGTGCTGCCCGGGGTCTTGACCGTGTACTCGTGGTAGTAGCCCGTCGAGTGGGCCGGGAGGATGCCCTCGCGGTTCTGGAAGACGCTGCCGTCCTGGCGGTACGGGAACGGGCCGCCCTGCTCGATCAGGCGGAGGGTGTCGTGGGCCTGGGAGGGGAGGTCGGAGTAGCAGATCTCGCCGACTGCGGCGGCCGAGAAGGCGGAAGCGGCCGCCACCGGAGCCGTCGGAGCGACGGCCGCGCCGGCCGGGGCGCCGAGGAGGAGGGTCGAGACGAGGGCGGCGGCGCCGCCGATGACCGAGATTCGTGGGGGGATTCTCATGCCCTGATGATGACGCGCGTAGAGCAGGGCCTGGAAGCCCAACTCCCTTCAATTTTCCGGACGTTAACTTCATGCGCCCGATGTGAGGACGGCGTGTGCGGCCCTCACTCGTACGTCACGTCCACCCGCTCGCCGAGCGGTACCGCCTGGCACGCGAGCACATAGCCCTCGGCCAGATCGTCGGCGTCCAGGACCTCGTTGCGGCCCATCTTCACCTCGCCCGCCGTGATCCGGCAGGCGCATGCGGCGCAGGCCCCTTCGCGGCAGGAGTACGGGGCGTCGACCCCGGCCGCGAGGAGGGCGTCGAGGAGCGGGGTGGCCGGCCCGCCGGTCACCCGATGGGTGACTCCGTCGAGACGGACCTCGGCCGTATACGCATGCTCGCCTTCGGCCGTCTCCTCGCGGGTGAAGACGTCGCCGGTCAGCGAGAAGTACCGCTCGCGGTGGACGGATCGGCCACCCGCCGACCGTACGGCCGCCTCCGCCGCGTCCATCAGCGGCGCGGGGCCGCAGAGGTAGGCGTCCCGGGCGGCGTACGGGGCGAGCGCGGGTGCGAGCAGTTCGGCGGTGGGCAGGCCCTGGAGGGACTCCAGCCAGTGGGCGAGGGCGAAGCGGCCGGCGAAGTCCTCGGCCAGCTCGCGCAGTTCGTCGCGGAAGATGACGGAGGACTGGTCGCGGTTGGCGTAGAGCAGCGCGACCCGCCCCTCCCCCGCCACCAGCGCCGACTTGGCGAGCGCGATGACGGGGGTGATGCCGCTGCCGCCGGCGACCAGCAGCAGGTCCCGGCCCGGGACGGCCGGGGTGAAGGTCCCCGCCGGGGGCAGCACCTCCAACTCGTCCCCGGCCACCACCTGTTCGCACAGCCAGCCGGAGCCGCGCCCGCCCGGGACCTTCTTGACCGTGATCTTCGGAGCCTCGCCGGTGTCCGGTGAACTGGCGAGCGAGTAGCAGCGGGCGCCACCGCCGGGCAGGCGCACGGTCAGGAACTGGCCGGGCCGGTACGGGAAGGACGCGTCGAGGACGAGGGAGACGGCGTCCGTGGTCTCGGGGATCACCTCGGCGACCCTGACGCGAAGGCCCCGGGCGCTACGGGTGGCCGGCACCGGTCACCTCCAGTGCGCCGCTCGCCACCGCCGCCTCGATCGACCTGCGCAGCTCGGCGCAGGCACGGACCCGGCCGGCCGGCTCACCCGCCGCGACCCGGGCCCCGATGGTCGGGCACACGGCCGCCGACGGGCCCGACCACTGCACGGACGTGTGGGCCGGGCTGAACTTCTCGCACAGCACCTTGTTCCCGCAGGTGCCGCACTCCACCGGGCGCATCACCGTGCGCGCCTTGCCAGGTTCTCGGCGACCTCGGCCTCCCACGCCTCGTTGGCCCGGGTGGTGTCGATCTCGAACTCGAACCGCTCGACCATCTCGTCCTTGACGTCGCCCACGTCGACGTAGAACTGCTCGTACCAGCGCCTCAGTTGGTAGACCGGGCCGTCCTCCTCGCTCAGCAGCGGGTTGTCGATCCGGGTCTTGTTCCGCCAGACCTCGATGTCCTGCTCGAAGCCGACGGCCAGGCCGGAGGTGAACAACTCGGCGGCCTCTGCGGCCTGTTCGTCGCTCATGCCCGGCAGCTTCCTCACGATCGTGCCGTAGAGCAGCACGAAGCTGTCGGAGTCGATGGGGTAGTGGCAGTTGATCAGGACGGACTCCATCTCGACGCCTCCGCCGATGTCCGACCAGACCCGGTCGATCATGTAGGACGGACCGTAGTAGGAGGCGTCGGAGCGCAGCGGGGCGCTGAGGTTGCCGAGGTCCATGTCCTGGCGCGGGGTGGACTCCAGGTACTGGCCGGCGATGTGCCCCTCGAAGACGTTGGTGAAGCGGGTCGGGAAGGCGTAGTGCACGTAGTAGAAGTGCGCCATGTCCACGATGTTGTCGACGATCTCCCGGCAGTTGGAGCCGTCGACGCGAGCGGTCTTCCAGGACCAGTCGGACCACTCGCCGCTGTCGAGCCCCTCGATCTCCGGGATGGTGACGGAGGGCGGCGGCGGGTTGCCCTCGGGGTCGTGCCAGACGAAGAGCTGCTTGTTGCGTTCCAGGGTGGTCCAGGCGCGGGTCCTGGCCCGGGGCGGGACGCGGCGGGCGTACGGGATGCCGGCGCACCGCCCGTTCCCGGCCCAGCGCCAGTCGTGGAAGGGGCAGGCGACGGCGTCGCCCTTCACCGTGCCGTGGGCGAGGTTGCCGCCCATGTGGGGGCAGTAGGCGTTGAGGACGTGCAGTTGCCGGTCGTCCTCGCCCTGGAAGACGACGAGCTTCGTGCCGAAGGCCTCGATCTCGTGCGGCTGCCCGTCCTTGAACTGCTCGGCGAGGCCGAGGCAGTGCCAGCCGCGGGCGAAGCGGGTGGGCAGGGGTGCGGCCTCGATGACGCGGGCTCCGTGATCGCGTGCGGTCATCGTGCGTTCTCCTTCCGACGGGAGCTCGGGCGGGAGCTCTGAGACGGGCTTTCCTGGGAGAGTTCGACGGCGATGTCGATGAGCTGGTCCTCCTGGCCGCCGACGAGCCGGCGCTCCCCGGCGCGCAGCAGGATCTCGGCGCCGGAGACGCCGTAGCGCTCGGCCTGCCGGTAGGCGTGCTTGAGGAAGCTGGAGTACACCCCGGCGTGCCCCATGAGCAGGGCGAGCCGGTCGAGCCGGCACTCCTCGTCCATGACGGGCCGGACGACGTCCTCGGCCGCGTCGATGATCTTCAGTACGTCGATGCCGGTGCGAATGCCCATCGTGTGGCAGACGGCGACCAGGGCCTCCACGGGTGTGTTGCCGGCGCCCGCGCCGAGGCGGCGGGTGGAGCCGTCGATCTGGCGGGCGCCGGCCTTGATGGCGGCGATCGAGTTCCCGGTGCCGAGGGCGAGGTTCTCGTGGCCGTGGAAGCCGACCTGGGCGTCGTCGCCGAGTTCGGCGACGAGGGCGGCGACCCGGTCGGCGGTCCCGTCCATGACGAGGGCGCCCGCGGAGTCCACGACGTACACGCACTGGCAGCCGGCGTCGGCCATGATGCGGCCCTGGCGGGCGAGGTTCTCGGGGCTCGTCGAGTGGGCCATCATCAGGAAGCCCACGGTCTCCAGGCCCATCTCCCGGGCGAGCCCGAAGTGCTGGACGGAGATGTCGGCCTCGGTGCAGTGGGTGGCGATCCGGCAGATCCGCGCGCCGCTGTCGTGGGCGGCGCGGATGTCGTCCTTGACGCCGAGGCCGGGGAGCATGAGGAAGGCGATCTTCGCGCCCTTCGCCGTGTCCACGGCCGCCTTGATGAGTTCCTGCTCGGGGGTCTTCGAGAAGCCGTACGTGAAGGAGGAGCCGCCGAGGCCGTCGCCGTGGGTGACCTCGACGACGGGGACGCCTGCGTCGTCGAGGGCGGCGACGACCGCCCGTACGTCCTCGACGGTGAACTGGTGGCGCTTGGCGTGCGAGCCGTCGCGCAGCGAGGAGTCGGTGATCCGGATGTCGTACGTCATCGCCCGCTCCTCTTGGCGCGCTCTTTGGCGAACTCCTCGCCGACCTTGGTCGCGGCGGCGGTCATGATGTCGAGGTTTCCTGCGTAGGGCGGGAGGTAGTCGCCGGCGCCCTCGACCTCCAGGAAGATGCCGACGCGGGCCGGCCCGCCGTTGACGTCGGAGGGGTCGTCGAACTGCGGCTCGGCGCGCAGCCGGTAGCCGGGGACGTACTCCCGTACCTCCTCGGCGACCTGCTTGACGGAGGCGGCGACGGCCTCGCGGTCGGCGTCCTCGGGGATCGCGCAGAAGACGGTGTCGCGCATGACGACCGGTGGGTCGGCCGGGTTGAGGATGATGATCGCCTTGCCGCGGCCGGCGCCGCCGATGGTCTCGATGCCGCGGGAGGTCGTCCGGGTGAACTCGTCGATGTTCGCGCGGGTGCCGGGCCCTGCGGAGACGGAGGCGACGGACGCCACGATCTCGGCGTAGGGGACGGGGACGACGCGGGAGACGGCGTGCACCATGGGGATGGTGGCCTGGCCGCCGCAGGTGATCATGTTGACGTTGTCGGCGTCGAGGTGCGCGGTGAGGTTGGCGGGCGGGACCACGGCGGGTCCGAGGGCCGCGGGGGTCAGGTCGATGGCCTTGATGCCGAGTTCGCGGTAGCGGGGCGCGTTGGCGCGGTGGACGTACGCCGAGGTCGCTTCGAAGACGAGGTCGGGGAGCTCGGAGCGCCCGAGGAGCCCGTCGACTCCGCTGTCGATCGCTTCGAGCCCGAGCCGGCGGGCCCGGGCGAGTCCTTCGCTCTCCGGGTCGACGCCGATCATCCAGCGGGGCTCGATGTGGGGTGAGCGCAGGAGCTTGTGGAGGAGGTCGGTGCCGATGTTGCCGGAGCCGACGATGGCGGCGGTGAGGGTGGTCATCGTGCCTCAGCAGAAGGAGAGGGAGACGGAACCGAGCCCGGTGAACTCGGCGGTGTACGTACGCCCGGGAGCGACGTCGACGGCGCGGGTGCAGGACCCGGGCAGGAGGAGGTGGCCCTTCCTCAGCTCGACGCCGAAGCGGGCGACGGTCCGGGCGAGCCAGGCGACGGAGGCGGCCGGGTCGCCGAGGACGGCGTCGCTGCGTCCTTCGGCGGTGCGGACCCCGTCCTCGTACAGGACGACGTCGATGCCCTTGAGGTCGAGCTCGGCGGGGCCGCGCCCCTCGCCGGTGACGAACCCGGCGGAGGAGGCGTTGTCGGCGATCGTGTCCGCGATGGTGATGCGCCAGTCGGCGATGCGGCTGTCGATCAACTCGAGGGCGGGGACGACGCGTTCGGTGGCGGCAAGGACGTCGGCGGGGGTGCAGGTCTCGCCGGGGAGGTCGGCGCCGAGGACGAAACCGGTCTCGACCTCGATACGGGGCGCGCAGTAGCGGTCGACCGGTACGGGCTCCCGGGAGCGGAGCTCCATGTCGTCGAGGAGGTGGCCGTAGTCGGGCTCGTCGACGCCCATCATGCGCCGCATGACCGGCGAGGAGAGACCGACCTTGTGGCCGACGACGGTGGCGCCGGCGTCCTGGCGGGCGCGGATGTTGAGCAGCTGGACGCGATAGGCGTCCTCGACGCCGATCCCTGGGAACGCCGCGACCAGCGGCTCGACGGGCCGCCGCGCCCGCTCGGCCCGAGCCAGCAGGCCGGCGGCGCTCCGGAGCGCGTGGGGTGTGAGCATGCGGGGAGGCTAGGCGTGGCGGGGATGTTTCCCGGAGCCCCTGTTCCCACTGTGCGGGAACCTGTCGCGGCGCCCCGGTCAGGGGGCCGGATCCCCCTGGAGGTCCAGCTCCGCGAGGAAGGCCGTCGCCGCGGGGGTGAGGCAGAAGCCGTTCCAGATCAGGTGCTCGTTCCGGGCGGGGGCGTCCCGCACCGGGACCGTGACCACGCCCGTGAGGTGCGCCGCGTACTGTGACGGAAGCAGGGCGATGCAGAGGTTCTGGTGGATGAGCCTCGTCATGAAGCCGGCGTCGGTCACTTCGAAGGCGACCTCGCGTGGGACACCGGCCGCGGCGAACGCCTGGTCGGACTGGACGCGTCCGGCCGTTCCGGCGGGCTTGTCCACGAACACTTCGGAGGACAGCCGGGCGAGGTCGACCTCGCTCTCCCCGGAGAGCGGATGGCCGGGGCCGACCACGGCGACCAGCCGGTCCTGGGCCAGCAGTCTGGTGCCGACCCCTTCGGGCCGTGCCGTCACGGGCAGTCCGAGAAAGGCGATCTCGAGCACGCCTTCCTTGACGAGGTCGACGAGGTGCTCGCTGGCGCCGACGCGCAGGGCGATGCGGACCTGGGGGTACCGCCGGCGATAGGCGTGCAGGACGGCCGGGACGTCGACCGCCGCGACGGTGGGGATCACGCCGATGGCAAGTCGCCCACGGATCTCGCCGACGGCGGAGGCGACCTCGGCGGCGGCCCGCTCGGCGGCGTTGACGCACTGCCGGGCGGCCGGCAGGAACGCCTCGCCGGCCGGCGTCAACCGCACCCGGCGGCTGGTGCGTTCGAAGAGCCGGGCGCCCAGTTCCCGCTCCAGGCGGGCGATCTGGTGGCTGAGTGCGGACTGGACGACGAGGCACCGCTCGGCGGCGCGGGTGAAGCTGTTCGTCTCCGCGACGGCGACGACGTACCGCATCTGTTGAAGCTCCATCGATCCATCTTGAATCACGATGGATCAGGTGACAAACATGTGTTGGACTCATTGATCGTGCGCACCGAGTCTTGATCACGTGAAGAACCTCCTGACGTCACCGAGTCCGGCCGGTCTTGCCGGCATCGCCATGACGGCGTCCGCGCCCATGGTGTGGGGGACCACGTTCGTGGTCACGACCGAACTCCTGCCCCCGGGGCACCCGTTGTTCGCGGGGCTCCTCCGCGCGTTGCCCGCCGGGCTGATCGCGCTGGCGATCACCCGCACGCTGCCGCGCGGTTCGTGGTGGCCGAAGGCGGCCGCGTTGGGCGTGCTCAACATCGGGGTGCTCTTCCCGCTGCTGTTCGTCGCCGCCGAGCGGCTGCCCGGCGGCGTGGCCGCCACGCTGAGCGCGGCGCAGCCGCTGGTCGTTGCGGTCCTGGCCGTGACGGTGCTGCACCAGAGCCCGTCGGCCTGGAGCTTCGCGTGGGGGATCGCGGGTGTGGTGGGTGTCGGTCTCGTGGTCATCGGCCCTGGCGCGGGGTTCGACGCGGTCGGGCTCCTGGCGGGTCTCGGGGGTGCCACGTCGATGGCGCTCGGTGTGACGCTCACGAAACGCTGGGGACGGCCGGAGGGTGTCGGCCCGACGGCGTTCGCGGGCTGGCAGCTCGCCGCGGGAGGCGTGTTCCTGGTGCCGGTCACGTTCCTGTTCGAGGGCGCGCCACCCGCCGTCGACGCGAGCGCCGCGCTCGGCTACCTCTGGCTCGGCCTGATCGGCGGTCTGCTCTCGTACGTCCTGTGGGTGCATGGCGTCACCACCCTGCCGGTCACCTCCGTCGCCGTCCTCGTCCTGCTCTCGCCGATCGTGGCCGCCCTGCTGGGCGTGGTGCTGCTCGGCCAGTCGCTCGGCCCGGTCCAGCTGGTCGGTTTCGCACTCGCCCTCGCCGCGATCGCCGCGGGCCAGATCACTCCGAAGAAGAAATCCACCGAAGACCCGGAGTCCACCAAGGACCCGAAGTTCACCAAGGACCCGAAGTCCACCAAGGACCCGAAGTCCACCAAGGAAAGGATCACCCGATGAGGATCACCGTCATCGGAGCCACCGGCATGGCGGGCTCCCGCGTCGTCTCCGAAGCCCTCGGCCGCGGGCACCACGTCACCGCCGTCTGCCGCGGCGCACGACCGGATTCCCTGCCGGCGAACGTGATCGCCGTCCGCGGCGACGTCCTGGATGTCGACCACATGACCGGCCTGTTCACCGGCGCCGACGCCGTCGTGGGCGCCACCCGCCCCGCCCCGGGCGCGGAAGAGACGGTCACCGCGACCACGACGGCCCTGCTGGACGCCGCTGCCGCGACCGGGACCCGTGCCCTGCTGATCGGCGGTTCCGCGCCCTTGCGCGGCCCGTCCGGCGGGCTCGTGTTCGACGATCCCCGGTACGTGCCCCCGGCCGTGCGCGCCATCGCCGCCTCCAGCATCGCGCAACTGGATGCCTGTCGGGCCCATCCCGCCGACTGGGTCTATCTGAGCCCGCCCGCTCTTCTCGAGCCCGGGGTCCGGACCGGCGAATACCGGCGCGCCGCCACCACTCTCGTGGTGGCGGCGGACGGCTCGTCCCGGATCTCGGCGGAGGACCTCGCGATCGCCGCCGTCGACGAGCTGGAGAACCCGGGCGAGGAACGCCACTTCGCCGTCGGTTACTGACTCAGCGTCCCCCCGCCCGCGGTCCGGCGTCAGGACGCCGCCGCGGCGCCGGGCGGGAGACGCAGGCTCAGGAGCGCCGCGGCCGCGTAGGTCGCGACCACCCACGGCATCGCCGCCCCCACCGACAGGTCCGCGAAGTACGCCGTGCCGATCGCCGCGGCCCCCAGCGCCCCGCCGAACTGCTGCGCGGTGGAGAAGACGCCCGACGCGCCGCCCGCCATCTCCCCCGGCACCGACGACAGGACGATGGTGACCAGCGGCACGACCAGGAAGCCCAGTCCCGCACCGGCGACGACGAGGCCCGGGACCAGCGGCCATGCGCCGGTGTGGGCGGGGGCCGCGGCACTCATGGCGTACCAGACCCAGGCGTAGCCCCCGGCCATGAGGACCGCCCCCGCCACCGGTACGAAGCGGCCGAACCGGGCAGCCAGCGGGTCCGCCGCCGGGGCGGTGAGGAAGCCGCCGGCCGAGAAGGCGACCATCAGGACGCCGGCCTCCAGCGGCGCGTACCCCTGCCCGCCCTGCAGCCAGATCGCGAAGACCAGGAAGAAGCCCTGCATCCCGAGGGCGAAGAGCAGTTGCACCGCGAGCCCGTACGAGAGCGCGGGCACGCGGAAGGTACGCCCCGGCAGCACCGACCCGCGCGCCGCGAGCCCCGCCACCGCCAGCACCCCGCCGCCGAGCAGCAGCCAGCCCCACAGGGGCCAGCCGTGCTCGCGTCCCTGGACCAGCGGCAGCACGATCGCGACGAGGCCGGCCGCGAGGACGAGGCTGCCGAACAGCGGCGGACGGGCGGCCGATCGTTCCCGGGTGGACGGTACGAGGACGACCGCCGCGGCCAGGGTCGCCACCGCGACCGGGACGTTCACGAGAAAGATGCTCCGCCAGCCGAGACCGAAGAGGTCGGCGTCCGTCAGCACCCCGCCCAGGAGCAGCCCGACCGCGGAGGCGAAGCCGGCCACCGCCCCGTACATCCCGAAGACCTTGCCGCGTTCCTTGCCCTGGAACAGGGCGTGGAAGGAGCCCAGGACCTGCGGCATCAGCACGGCGGCCGTCACGCCCTGCACGGCCCGTGCGGCGATCAACTGGCCCGGTGTCTGGGCGATTCCGCACGCGAGGCTCGCGAGCCCGAAGCCGGCCGTGCCGGCGAGGAAGAGCGCCTTGCGTCCGTAGCGGTCGCCGAGTCGCCCGGCGACGATCAGGGTGGCCGCGAAGCCCAGCAGGTACGCGGAGACGGTCCACTGGAGCGCGCTCTCGGAGGCGCCGAGCCCGCGCCCGATGGAGGGCAGGGCGACATTGACGATGGTGACGTCGATCAGGTCCATCAGGGCGGCCACCATCATGACGACGGCGGCGGCCCAGCGGCGCGGGTGGACGGTGACGGAGTCACCGCTGGTCGTGGTGGTGATGGTGGTCGCGGACATCTCGGCCCCTTCCGAGGATTTATTTCGTTCGGCCTAACGAAATAAAAACTGGCACACACCCACCCGTGATCGCAAGTCTTTCGTTCGGTCGAACGAAAGACTTGTTAGACTGCGGCCATGAGCGAGCAGAACCAGCGGGCCGAGGTCATCGCTGCCCTGACCGCCGCCGGCCGCGACTCCAGCGCCGCCTCCGTCGCCTTCCACACGGCGGTCGCGGCCCAGCAGGACCTCGGCCCGACCGAGACCAAGAGCCTGGACCTCCTCCAGCGCCACGGCGCGCTCACCGCCAAGGAGCTGGCCGAGCACTCCGGTCTCGCCCCCGCCTCGGTGACCGGTCTCGTCGACCGCCTGGAGCGCAAGGGCTTCGTGCGCAGGGTGAAGCACCCGACGGACAAGCGCCGGGTGCTGATCGAGCCCCGCCCCGAGAAACTGGCCGAGCTCGCCCCGCTCTTCGACGACTGGGCGCGCGAAGTCCACGAGCTCTACGAGGAGTTCACCACCGAGGAGCTCGTCACCATCACGCGCTTCCTGACCGGCGCGACCGCCCGCCAGCGCGCCGCGACGAAGCGCCTCACCGACTAGCGCCTTCTGGATCTCGGCCCTCAGGACGCGCCGTACACCGGCCGCGGCGCCTCCGCGTCCGCCAGGAGCTTCAGCACCGCCTCCCCCGCCTCCGCCGGGCTCCAGCGCGCACCCTTGTCGGCCGTCGGGCCGGGACGCCATCCCTCCATGACCGTGATCCGGCCGCCCTCCGCCTCGAAGACCCGGCCGGTCACACCCGCCGAGGCCACCGATCCCAGCCAGACCACCAGCGGCGACACGTCCTCCGGTACGCCCTCCAGGCCCGCGAAGGCCTGCTCCGTCATCCGGGTCCTGGCCGCCGGGGCGATCGCGTTGACCTGGATCCCGTACCGGCCCATCTCCGCCGCCGCGACCAGCGTGAGGCCGACGATCCCGGCCTTGGCCGCCGCGTAGTTCCCCTGTCCGACGCTGCCCAGCAGGCCCGCGCCCGAGGTGGTGTTGACGACCCGGGCCGCCGGCTCGCGTCCCGCCTTCGCCTCCGCCCGCCAGTGCGCCGCCGCGTGCCGCAGCGGCAGGAAGTGGCCCTTCACGTGCACCCGCATGACCGCGTCCCAGTCGTCCTCGCCCAGGTTCACGAGCATCCGGTCGCGCAGGAAGCCCGCGTTGTTGACCAGGGTGTCGAGCCGTCCGAAGGTGTCCAGAGCGGCGGCGATCAGCGAT
Source organism: Streptomyces sp. NPDC059875 (assembly GCF_042731085.1). NCBI lineage: Bacteria > Bacillati > Actinomycetota > Actinomycetes > Kitasatosporales > Streptomycetaceae > Streptomyces > Streptomyces sp. NPDC059875. The sequence continues at coordinate 88,486 of NZ_JBHWJZ010000016.1, read as the reverse complement.
CCGGCGCCCTCCTCGGTGGCGATGTCGCCGCCGTGCGCGACGGCCTCGCCGCCCGCCGCGCGGATCTCCTCCACCACCTGCCCGGCGGGCGAGCCGGTTCCGGCCGAGCCGTCGAGCCCCACCCCCAGGTCGTTCACGACGACCTTCGCCCCTTCGGCGGCGAAGGCGAGCGCATGGGCCCGCCCGAGTCCCCGTCCGCCACCCGTCACGATCACGACCCGGCCGTCACAGATTCCCATCTCAGCTCTCCTTGTTGACAGTTGCGGCATCCAGAAACGCGGGGCGCTCGCCGCCCCCGTGCACCAGCAGCGAGGCCCCCGAGACATACGCGGCCCGGTCGGAGGCCAGGAACACCGCCGCCTCGCCCACGTCCGAGGGCTCGGCGAGCCGGCCGAGCGGCACCGTCGCCCCGACGGCGGCGATGCCGCCCTCGTCGCCGTAGTGGAGGTGGGACAGCTCGGTGCGGACCATGCCGAGCACGAGGGTGTTGACCCGCACCTCGGGGGACCACTCCACGGCCATCGAGCGGGCCAGGTTCTCCAGACCCGCCTTCGCGGCGCCGTAGGCGGCCGTGCCCGGAGAGGGCCGGGTCCCGCTCACGCTGCCGATCATGACGACCCCGCCCCGCGAGACGCGCAGCAGCTCGTACGCGGCGAGGGAGACGGTCAGCGGGGCTACCAGGTTCAACTCCACGACCCGCGCGTGCCGTTCGGCGTCCCCCTCGCCGAGGAGCCGGTACGGCGTTCCGCCGGCGTTGTTGACCAGGACGTCCAGTCGTCCGTACCGCTCGCCGACGCCCGCGAAGAAGTCGCCGACCGCCGCGGGTTCCCGCAGGTCGAGGGGGACGAAGTCGGCCTCGCGCCCGCCGTCGGTCACGGGCTCGTCCGGTGGTCTGCGCGCGCAGACGACCACCCGCGCCCCGGCCCTGAGGAACGCCCGGGCGATGCCCGCGCCGACCCCTCGTGTGCCGCCGGTGACGACGACAACCCTCCCGTCCAGCTCCATCGGCTGCTACCTTTCCTCACCAAGCAGTCACCTAACAAATGTTTGGTGGAAAGGTAGCTGATCCGCTCATGGGTGTCTCCACCTCAAGCCCCGGCAAGGGCATCTCACTCGTCACCGTCGACTTCCCACCCGTCAACGCCCTCCCCGTGCAGGGCTGGTACGACCTCGCCGACGCCGTCCGCGCGGCCGGCCGGGACCCCGAGACCCGCTGCGTCGTCCTGGCCGCCGCGGGCCGCGGTTTCAACGCCGGCGTCGACATCAAGGAGATGCAGCGGGACCCCGGACACGGCAGCCTCATCGGCGCCAACCACGGCTGTGCGGAGGCGTTCACGGCGGTGTACGACTGCGAGGTCCCGGTCGTCGCGGCCGTCGGCGGCTTCTGCCTCGGCGGCGGGATCGGGCTCGTCGGCAACGCGGACGCGATCGTCGCCTCCGAGGACGCCACGTTCGGGCTGCCCGAGCTGGACCGGGGCGCGCTCGGCGCGGCCACCCATCTCGCCCGGCTCGTCCCGCAGCATCTGATGCGCGCGCTGTACTACACCTCACGTACCGCCACCGCCGCCGAACTGCACGCCCACGGCTCGGTCTGGAAGGTCGTGCCGCGCGAGGAACTGCTCGACGCCGCACTGGAGTTGGCGGGCGAGATCGCCCGGAAGGACGGGTACCTGATCCGGCTCGCCAAGGCCGCCATCAACGGCATCGACCCCGTGGACGTGCGCCGCAGCTACCGCTTCGAGCAGGGCTTCACCTTCGAGGCCAACCTCAGCGGGGTCGCCGACCGCGTCCGCGGCACCTTCGGCGAGGCGGCAGAGCCCAAGGACCACGCCAAGGAGGGCACCTCGTGACCGACAAGACGATGACCCCCGACGAGGTGGTGGGCCGCCTGCGCAGCGGCATGACCATCGGCATCGGCGGCTGGGGCTCGCGCCGCAAGCCGATGGCCCTGGTCAGGGCGGTGCTCCGGTCCGAGATCACCGATCTCACCGTGATCTCCTACGGCGGCCCCGACGTGGGCCTGCTCGCCGCCGCCGGCCGGATCCGCAGGCTCGTGGCCGCCTTCACCACCCTGGACTCCATCCCGCTCGAACCGAACTTCCGTGCCGCCCGCGAGCGCGGCGCCTTCGAGATGACCGAACTCGACGAGGCCATGTTCATGTGGGGCCTGCACGCCGCCGCCAACCGGCTGCCCTTCCTGCCGGTGCGGGCCGGTCTCGGCTCGGACGTGATGACGGTCAACCCCGAGCTGCGGACGGTCACCTCCCCGTACGAGGACGGCGAGACCTTCGTCGCCGTACCCGCCCTGCGCATGGACGCCGCCCTGGTCCACCTCAACCGCGCCGACCGGCTCGGCAACGGCCAGCACCTGGGCCCCGACCCGTACTTCGACGACCTCTTCTGCGAGGCCGCCGACACCGCGTACGTCTCGTGCGAACAGATCGTCGACCGGTTCGACGCGTCGGCCGCGCCGCAGTCGCTGCTCGTCGGCCGGCACAGCGTCACCGGCGTCGTCGAGGCCCCGAACGGCGCGCACTTCACCTCCTGCGCCCCCGACTACGACCGCGACGAGCCCTTCCAGAAGCTGTACGCGACCACCCCCTGGGCCGAGTTCGCCGAGCGGTTCCTGTCCGGCAAGAGCGAGGACGACTACCAGCAGGCCGTACGGACCTGGCACGAGGAGCAGCAGTGACCACGACGACCACGACCGTCTCCCGCGCCGAATTCTGCGTCGTCGCCTGCGCCGAGGCCTGGCGCGACAACGGTGAGGTCCTCGCCGCCGCCATGGCCCCGGTCTCCTCCTTCGGCGCCCGGCTCGCCAAGCGTTCCTTCTCCCCAGACCTGCTGCTGACCGACGGCGAGGCGATGCTCGTCGGACTCGACGGGGAGGTCGAGGGCTGGCTGCCGTACCGCCGCCATCTCACGATGGTCACCGGCGGCAAGCGGCACGTCATGATGGGCGCGAGCCAGATCGACCGGCACGGCAACCAGAACATCTCCTGCATCGGCGACTGGTCCCGGCCCGCCCGCCAGCTCCTCGGCGTCCGTGGCGCCCCCGTCAACACACTGAACAATCCGGTCAGTTACTGGATCCCGAAGCACTCGCCCCGGGTCTTCGTCGAGCGCGTGGACATGGTCAGCGGCGTCGGCTACGACCGCGCGGCCGCCGCCGGGGCCGACCGCTTCCACCGGATCCCCCGGGTCGTCTCCGACCTCGGCGTCTTCGACTTCGAGACGCCCGACCGCTCGATGCGGCTCGCCTCGCTCCACCCGGGCGTCACCGTGGACCAGGTCAGGCAGGCCACCGGTTTCGACCTGGTGATCGACGACGACGTCCCGTACACCCGCGCGCCGACCACCGAGGAGCTGCGGCTGATCCGCGAGGTGATCGACCCCAAGGGGCTGCGGGACCGAGAGGTCCGGGCCTGATGGAGACCGCGCTCACCAGGCTCACCGGCGTCCGGTACCCGATCGTCCAGACCGGCATGGGCTGGGTGGCCGGACCGCGGCTGGTCTCGGCCTCCGCGAACGCCGGCGCCCTCGGCATCCTCGCCTCGGCGACGATGACCGTCGAGGAGCTGCGCGCCGCGGTCCGCGAGGTGAAGTCCCGTACGGACCGGCCCTTCGGGGTCAATCTCCGCGCGGACGCCGGCGACGCGCGCGAGCGGGTGCGGATCATCGTCGACGAGGGCGTACGGGTCGCCTCCTTCGCCCTCGCCCCGTCCCGGGAGCTGATCGCCGAGCTGAAGGACGCGGGCGTGGTCGTGGTCCCGTCCATCGGGGCCCGGCGGCACGCCGAGAAGGTCGCGGCCTGGGGCGCGGACGCGGTGATCGTGCAGGGCGGCGAGGGCGGCGGGCACACCGGCGAGGTGGCCACGACCGTCCTGCTGCCGCAGGTGGTCGACGCGGTCGACATCCCGGTGATCGCGGCCGGCGGCTTCCACGACGGCCGCGGCCTGGTCGCCGCGCTCTCCTACGGCGCCGCGGGCATCGCCATGGGCACCCGCTTCCTGCTCACCTCCGACTCGACCGTCCCCGACGCCGTCAAGGCGACGTACCTGGCCGCGACGGTCAAGGACGTGACGGTGACGACGGCCGTCGACGGACTGCCGCACCGGATGCTCCGTACGGAGATGGTCGCCGCCCTCGAACGGGCGGGCCGGGTACGGGCGTTGGCGCAGGCCGTCCGCCGCGCGGCCGGCTTCCGCAGGATCTCGGGGCTGTCATGGTCGCGGATGGTCCGCGACGGTCTCGCGATGAAGCACGGCAAGGACCTGTCATGGAGCCAGGTCCTGCTCGCCGCGAACACCCCCATGCTCCTCAAAGCGTCCATGGTCGAGGGCCGCACCGACCTCGGTGTCATGGCGTCCGGGCAGGTCGCAGGGTTGATCGAGGATCTCCCGAGCTGCGAGGAACTCGTCCTGCGGGTCATGTCCGAGGCCGCACAAGCGCTCCGCACCCTGCCATCACCAGGGTGAACCCTCATCCCCCACAAGGGAGTTCAGTCATGCCTCTGTCGAGACGCGCACTGCTGAGCACCGCGACCGCCGCCGTCCTCACCGCGGCCGTCGCCCCCACGGCCCTCGCCCGGCCGCGCACCGCCACGGCCACGGCCGTCCGTCACATCCCGCTCCAGGGTGCGGTCAACGTGCGTGACCTGGGCGGATACCTCACGTACACGGGCGGCCGGGTCCGGCACGGCCTGGTGTACCGGTCCGACGCCCTGAGCAAGCTCACCGACGCCGACGTGACGACCCTCGCCGGGCTGCGCCTGGGCCGGGTCGTCGACTTCCGGATCCCGCTGGAGGTCCAGTACGACGGCGCCGACCGGCTCCCCGCCGGAGTCGTACCGGTGTCGCGGTCGGTCACCGACAACGGCCTGTTCGGGCAACTGCTCGCGGCGATCGGCTCCCGCGATCCGGTACGCCAGGAGGAGATGCTCGGGGGCGGCCGGGCCGCCGCCTTCATGCGCGAGGTGTACCGCACCTTCGTCACGAGCGCCGCGAACCGCGAACGGTTCGGCACCACGCTCCGCGAACTGGCCGGCCTCGGCTCGACGCCCTCGCTGTACCACTGCACCTCGGGCAAGGACCGTACGGGCTGGACGAGTTACCTGCTGCTCACGGCCCTGGGGGTGCCGGAGAACGCGGCCGTCGGCGACTACCTGGCCTCCAACACCTTCCGGGCCGCGTACGACGCGAAGGTCCGGGAGGGTCTGAAGCAGGGCGGGCTGATGCAGAACCCGGACCTGATCATCCCGCTCCAGGAGGTACGGACCGAGTATCTGGACACCGCGCTGAACGAGGTGAAGGCCGGATACGGCAGCCTCTTCCGCTACCTCACCGACGGCCTGGGCCTGGAGCTGCGCACCCTGGCGCAGCTCCAGGACCGGCTGGTCGACTAGGCCACGCCGCCGCGGCGGCCGCGGCCGCCACCGCCGCTGCGGGTACGGGTGGCCGAACCGCCCGTACCGGTACTCGTACGCGTACCGGTGCCCGTACCCGTGCCCGTACGGCCGCCGGCCTGGGAGCGGCCACGGCCGCCGCCACCGCCGCCGCCCCGGCGCGCACGCTGGCCGCCGCTGCGGGCGGCGGCGGGCTGGGTCGGCTGCGGGACCTCGATGACGACCGGTATGCCGGAGGGCTCCCGGGCGCCGGTGAGCCGGGTCAGCTCCTCGTCGCTGGACTTGATCTGCGCCGTACGGGGCGTGATGCCGGCGTTCGACATCAGCCGGCTCATGTCCCGCTTCTCCTCGGGCAGCACCAGGGTGACGACGCTGCCGGACTCGCCGGCGCGCGCCGTGCGGCCGCCGCGGTGCAGATAGTCCTTGTGGTCGATCGGCGGGTCGACGTTCACGACGAGGTCGAGGTCGTCGACGTGGATGCCGCGGGCCGCCACGTTGGTCGCCACGAGCGCGGTGACCTGGCCGTTCTTGAACTGGTCCAGGGTGCGGTTGCGCTGCGGCTGCGAACGGCCGCCGTGCAGCCCGGAGGCCCGGACACCGCTCGCGAGGAGCCGCTTGACCAGCCGGTCCACGGCGCGCTTGGTGTCGAGGAAGAGGATCGTGCGGCCGTCGCGGGCCGCGATCTTCATCGTGACGGCCTTCTTGTCGGTCTCGTCGGCGATGTAGAGCAGGTGGTGCTCCATCGTCGTGACCGCGCCGGCGGAGGGGTCGACGGAGTGCACGACCGGGTCGGTGAGGAACATCTTCACCAGCCGGTCGATGTTCTGGTCGAGGGTCGCCGAGAACAGCATCCGCTGACCGTCCGGCTCGACCTGCTTGAGCAGCGCCGTGACCTGGGGCATGAAGCCCATGTCGGCCATCTGGTCGGCCTCGTCCAGGACCGTGATGGCGACCTGGTCGAGCCGGCAGTCGCCGCGCTCGATGAGGTCCTTCAGGCGTCCGGGCGTGGCGACGAGCACCTCGGCGCCTCGCCGCAGCGAGTTCGCCTGCTTGGTGATCGACAGGCCGCCGACGACGGTGGCGAGCCGGAGCTGCACGGAGGTGGCGTACGGCGCGAGGGCGTCGGTCACCTGCTGGGCGAGCTCACGGGTGGGCACGAGGACCAGGGCGAGCGGCGCCTTGGGCTCGGCACGGCGGCCCGCGGTGCGGGCGAGCAGCGCGAGGCCGAAGGCGAGGGTCTTGCCGGAGCCGGTGCGGCCGCGGCCGAGGATGTCCCGGCCGGCGAGCGAGTTCGGCAGCGTGGCGCCCTGGATCGGGAACGGCTCGGTCACACCCTGTGCGGCGAGCGTCTTGACCAGGGCCGCGGGCATGTCGAGGGCGTCGAAGGACTCCACCGACGGGAGCGCGGGCGTCAGCGTCTCGGGCAGGGTGAACTCACGCGGGGGCGGAGGCGTGGCCGGTCCACGGCCGCGGCCGGCCCCCTTGGCCCTGCCCTTCGGGGCGGCGGCGCCACGGCGGGCGCCGGCGTTGCCCGAGCCGCGCGCGGGGCGGCCCGAGGCATTTCCGGACGGGGTTCCGGAAGTGGATTCCACGGCCCGACGGGGCCGCTTTTCGGAGCGTGTCATACGGAAATGCCTTCCTGGGCCTGAGCACAGCGCGAGCCGGGACCCGCACCTGCGCGGTGCGGGTCCCGGCTGCGAGAATCGCGTACGGCGATCAGGCGGGGAGGATGTTCTCCGCCTGCGGGCCCTTCTGGCCCTGCGTGACGTCGAAGGTGACCTTCTGGCCTTCCTGCAGCTCACGGAAGCCGGAGGTCGCGATGTTGGAGTAGTGGGCGAAGACGTCGGCGCCGCCGCCGTCCTGCTCGATGAAGCCGAAGCCCTTTTCGGCGTTGAACCACTTCACAGTTCCGGTGGCCATAATTTTCTCCTGAATAGGTAAGGGTCCCATCCCGGAGAGTCCGGAAAACAAAACTGCGCCTGAGGAACATTCCCGTCAGGCGCACATAAAGTTCATGGGTACCAACTAGCAACACCTGAAGACTAGCACGCTGTCCCGCCCGTCCGGGCGGGACAGCGACGAGTGTCACAACCGCTCGATGATCGTCACGTTCGCCTGGCCCCCGCCTTCACACATGGTCTGGAGGCCGAACCGGCCGCCGGTGCGCTCCAGTTCGTGGAGCAGGGTGGTCATCAGCTTCACTCCGGTCGCGCCCAGCGGGTGGCCGAGGGCGATCGCGCCGCCGTTGACGTTCACCCGCGCGGGGTCGGCGCCGGTCTCCTTCAGCCAGGCCAGGACGACGGGGGCGAAGGCCTCGTTGATCTCGACGAGGTCCATGTCGTCGATGGACATGCCGGTCTTCTTCAGGGCGTACGCGGTCGCCGGTATGGGGGCGGAGAGCATCCGGATCGGGTCCTCGCCTCGGACGGAGAGGTGGTGGATGCGGGCGCGCGGGGTGAGGCCGTGTTCCCGTACGGCCCGCTCGCTCGCCAGCAGCATCGCGGCGGCGCCGTCGGACACCTGGGAGGAGCAGGCCGCGGTGATGGTGCCGCCCTCGACGACCGGCTTCAGGCCCGCCATCTTCTCCAGGGTGGTGTCCCGGCGCGGGCCCTCGTCGACGGTGACGTCCCCGTAGGGCACGGTCTCCCGCTCGAAGCGGCCCTCGTCGATCGCGCGCAGCGCCCGCTCGTGCGAGCGGAGGGCGAATTCCTCCTGGTCACGGCGGGTGATTCCCCACTTCTGGGCGATCAGCTCGGCGCCGTGGAACTGATTGACGGGCGCGTCGCCGTACCGCGCGCGCCAGCCCTCGGAGCCGGCGTAGGGGCCCTCGGTGAGGCCGAGCGGTTCGGCGGCCTGTCGGGAGGCGAAGGCGATGGGGATCATCGACATGTTCTGGGTGCCGCCGGCGACGACGAGGTCCTGGGTGCCGGACAGGACGCCCTGCGCGGCGAAGTGCACGGCCTGCTGGGACGAGCCGCACTGGCGGTCGATCGTGACGCCGGGGACCTCCTCGGGGAGGCCGGCCGCCAGCCAGGCCGTACGGGCGATGTCGCCGGCCTGCGGGCCCACGGTGTCGAGGCAGCCGAAGACCACGTCCTCGACGGCGGAGGGGTCGATGCCCGAGCGGGCGACGAGGGCCTTCAGGACATGGGCTCCGAGGTCCGCCGGGTGGACGGCGGCCAGGCCTCCCTTGCGGCGGCCCACCGGGGTGCGGACCGCTTCGACGATGTAGGCCTCGGCCATGACAACTCCTCCAGACGTCTATGAACGTACGGCGATACCGTCCAGGACCATCGACAGGTACTGGCGGGCGATCTCCTCCGGGCTGTGCTGTCCGCCCGGGCGGTACCAGGACGCGGCGACCCAGACGGTGTCGCGCACGAAGCGGTAGGTGAGCCGGATGTCGAGGTCGGCGCGGAAGACCCGGGCCTCGACACCGCGCTCCAGCGTGCCGAGCCAGGCCTTCTCGAACTTCACCTGCGAATCCGAGAGGTAGTGGAAGCGCGGCTGGGCGCTGAGGTGCCTGGACTCCTTCTGGTAGATGGCGACGGCCGCGCGGTGCCGGTCGATCTCCCGGAAGGACTCGGTGACGAGGGCCTCGATGGTCTCCCTTGGCCCGAGGCCCGCGGCGAGGACGGCGTCGTAGCCCTCCCACAGCTCGGTCAGGAAGGTGGAGAGGATCTCGTCGAGCATCGATTCCTTGGAATCGAAGTGGTAGTAGAGGCTGCCGGCGAGCATTCCGGCGGCGTCGGCGATCTTGCGTACGGTCGTGGCGTTGTACCCCTGGGCGGCGAACACCTCGGCCGCGGTGTCCAGGAGCTCTCGGCGCCGCTCGGGCGAGGCGGTCACCGGGGTCTTCTTCTTGCTGGCAGTCTTCGGCACACGTCCATTCTGGTCCTACGCGTGCTGGCTGCTGACCGAGACGGTCTCGCCGGTCATGTAGGAGGAGTAGCCGCTGGCGAGGAAGACGATGACGTTGGCGATCTCCCAGGGCTCGGCGTACCGACCGAAGGCCTCGCGTTCGGTGAGCTCGGCGAGCAGCTCGGCGGAGGTGACCTTGACCAGGTGCGGGTGCATGGCCAGGGACGGGGAGACCGCGTTGACGCGGACGCCGTACGCCGCCGCCTCGATCGCCGTGCAGCGGGTGAGCGCCATGACGCCGGCCTTGGCGGCGGCGTAGTGGGCCTGGCCGGCCTGGGCGCGCCAGCCGACGACGGAGGCGTTGTTGACGATCACCCCCGGGCGGTCGGAGTCCCTGAAGTGGCGCAGGGCGGCCCGGGTGCAGCGGAAGGTGCCGTTCAGGGTGACGTCGAGGACGCGGGTCCACTGGTCGTCGGTCATGTCGACGAGCTCGGCGGTGCCGCCGAGGCCGGCGTTGTTGACGACGACGTCCAGGCCCCCGTGGAGGCGTACGGCCGTGTCGAAGAGGGCCTGGACCTGGGTCTCGTCGGTGACGTCACAGGGCTGGGAGGCGATCCGGTCGGCGCCGAACTCGGCGGCGAGGGCGGTCTCGGTCTCCTTGAGGCGGCGCGCGTGTGCGTCGCTGATCAGGATTCCGGCGCCCTCCTCCAGGAAGCGGCGGGCGGTGGCGCCGCCGATGCCGGCTCCGGCGGCGGCGGTGATGACGGCGCTGCGCCCGGCGAGCAGGCCGTGGCCGGGGACGTAGTCGGGCGGTGGGGTCGGCGGTGGCGTCATGGGCGCGGCTCCTTCGGGAGGCCGAGCACCCGCTCGGCGATGATGTTGCGCTGGATCTCGCTGGATCCGGCGTAGATGGTGTCGGCGCGGGAGAAGAGGAACAGCCGCTGCCACTCGTCGAGTTCGTACGGTTCCGCGGCGACGACCGTGGAGGCGGCGCCGCAGATGTCCATGGCGAGTTCGCCGAGACCGCGGTGCCAGTGGGACCAGTACAGCTTGGCCATGGAGGGTTCCGCGCCGCGCAGGGCGTTCGCCCGCATGGCCTGCAGCCCGGTCCAGGCCTGGACGAGCCGGTCCCTGATGAGTGGGTCGGCGAGGGCTCCGTTGCGCCGGGCGAGGTCGACGAGGCCTTCCAGCTCACGCCGGAATCCGACCTGCTGGCCGAGGGTGGAGACGCCGCGTTCGTAGCCGAGGGTGGCCATCGCGATCCGCCAGCCGTCGCCGGGCGCGCCGACGACGTTCGTCGCGTCCGTCCGCGCGCCGTCGAAGAAGACCTCGTTGAACTCGCTGGTCCCGGTGAGCTGGACGATCGGCCGGACCTCCACGCCCGGCTGGTCCATGGGGACGAGCAGATACGAGAGTCCGGCGTGACGCCGCGAGCCCGGCTCGGTGCGGGCGAGGACGAAGCACCACTGGGACTCGTGGGCGAGCGAGGTCCAGATCTTCTGGCCGTTCACCACCCACGCGTCGCCCTCGCGCACCGCACGCGTACGGACGGCGGCGAGGTCGGAACCGGCGTCGGGTTCGCTGTAGCCCTGGCACCAGAGCTCCTCGACGGCGCGGATCGGGGGCAGGAAGCGGGCCTTCTGTTCCTCGGTGCCGTGGTCGATGAGGGTGGGGCCGAGGAGCTGTTCGCCGATGTGGTTGACGCGCGCGGGGGCGTCGGCGAGGGCGTACTCCTCGTGGAAGGCGATCTGCTCCTCGATGCTCGCCCCGCGACCGCCGTACTCCTTCGGCCAGCCGACGCAGGTCCAGCCATGGACCGCCAAGTGCCGTTCCCAGGCGAGGCGTTCGGCGAACGCCTCGTGTTCCCGGCCCGGTCCGCCGAGCCCCTTCAGGTGGGCGAACTCGCCACTGAGGTGGGCCTGTAGCCAGTCCCGTATCTCGGTACGGAACTCCTCGACGCTGCTCATGGCGCTGCTCATGGCCGTACGTTAACCTACCAAACACTTGTTAGGGAAGGAGGGCGAGAGATGCCCGTGCTGTACGAGCGTCGCGGCCCCGTCGCGTACGTGACGATGAACCGGCCCCGCTACCGCAACGCCCAGAACTCCGCGATGACCTACGCCCTGGACGACGCGTTCTACCGGGCGGCGGCGGACACCGACGTCAAGGTGATCGTGCTCGCCGGGGCGGGCGACCACTTCTCCGCGGGCCACGACATCGGCACCCCCGAACGCGACGCCCATCTCCCCTTCGAACGGCGCGCCGGACTGTGGTGGGACCACTCCGACCGGCAGGGCGCCGAATCCCGTTTCGCCCGCGAGTCCGAGGTCTACCTGGGTATGTGCCGGCGCTGGCGCGAGCTGCCCAAGCCGGTCGTCGCCTCGGTCCAAGGGGCGTGCGTGGCGGGCGGGTTGATGCTGGCCTGGGTGTGCGACCTGATCGTGGCGAGCGAGGACGCGTTCTTCGCCGACCCGGTGGTACGGATGGGCATTCCGGGCGTCGAGTACTTCGCGCACCCGTGGGTGATGCCGCCGCGGATCGCCAAGGAGTTCCTCTACACCGGGGACCGGATGACGGCCCGCCGGGCGTACGAGATCGGCATGGTCAACCGGCTCGTCCCGGGCGAGGAACTCGACGGCGAGACCGAGCGGTTGGCGCTGCGGATCGCGGAGATGCCGCGGCTCGGCCTCGCCCTGACCAAGCGGGCGGTGAACCAGGCGGAGGACCTCCAGGGGATGCACGCGGGCATGGACTCCGTCTTCGGACTGCACCAGCTCGCCCACGCGCACAACACGGAGACCGCCACGGACGCGCTCGGAGGCATGGACGTGGCGGCGATGAAGGAGGCGGGCGTCTGATGGACCTGTCGTACAGCGCCGAGGAGGATGCGTTCCGCGCAGAGGCCAGGGAGTGGCTCCGGTCCCACGTCCCGGCCGTACCACTGCCGTCCCTCGAGACCGAGGAGGGCTTCGCCGCGCATCGTACCTGGGAGGCCGAACTGGCCGCCGACCGCTGGTCGGTGGTGTCCTGGCCGGAGCGGTACGGGGGCCGGGACGCCGACATCTTCCGCTGGCTGATCTTCGAGGAGGAGTACTACGCGGCGGGGGCGCCGGGCCGGGTCTCGCAGAACGGCATCAACCTCCTCGCCCCCACCCTCTTCGACCACGCGACGGAGGAGCAACGGGCCCGGGTGCTGCCGTCGATGGCGACCGGCGAGGTCGTCTGGGCGCAGGCCTGGTCGGAGCCGGAGTCGGGTTCGGACCTGGCCTCGCTGACCTCGCGGGCGGTGAAGGCGGAGGGCGGCTGGCTGCTGTCCGGGCAGAAGACCTGGTCCTCGCGGGCGGCCTTCGCGGACCGGGCCTTCGGCATCTTCCGCACCGACCCGCAGACCGACCCCGCCAGGCCGCACCGGGGGCTGACATATCTGATGTTCGACCTGCGGGCGCCGGGTGTGACGGTCCGGCCGATCGGACGGCTCGACGGGAAACCGGCCTTCGCGGAGCTCTTCCTCGACGAGGTCTTCGTGCCGGACGAGGACGTGATCGGCGAGCCCGGCCAGGGCTGGCGGATCGCGATGTCCACGACCGGCAACGAGCGCGGTCTGATGCTCCGCTCCCCCGGCCGCTTCCTGGCCGCCGCCGACCGTCTCGTACGGCTGTGGCGGGAGACGGGTTCGGACCGGGGGCTGCGGGACCGGGTCGCGGACGCGGTGATCGGGGCGCGGGCGTACCAGCTCTTCACGGCCGGCGGCGCCTCGCGCTTCGCGGCGGGGGCTGGGGGTGCCCCCGCTCGAGCGGAGCCGAGAGTGGGGGAGATCGGGGCGGAGTCGAGCCTGAACAAGGTCTTCTGGTCGGAGTACGACATCGCGCTGCACGAGACGGCGCTCGATCTGCTGGGCGGGGAGGCGGAGTCGGCGGACGGCGCGTGGGCAGAGGGCTACGTCTTCTCCCTCGCGGGCCCGATCTACGCGGGCACGAACGAGATCCAGCGCGACATCATCGCCGAGCGACTGCTCGGCCTGCCGAAGGGGCGGCGCTGATGCGATTCCTGCCGACGGACGAACAGCGCGACTTCGCGCGGTCACTGGACGCGATGCTGACGGCGGCGGACACGCCGACGACGATACGGGCGTGGGCCGGGGGTGACCACGGGCCGGGCCGCGCCCTGTGGTCCCGCCTCGCGCAGGCGGGCGTCTGGGCCCTCGCGGTCCCGGAGCCGTACGAGGGCGTGGGCCCGCTCCCCATCGAACTGGCGACGGTCTTCGTGGAGTTGGGCCGCCACGGGGTGCCGGGCCCGGCGGTGGAAACGGCGGCGGCGTCGGCACTGCTGTCGACCTTGGCGCGAGGGGGCGAGTCGGCCCCGGCGAAGCGATTCCTTCCGTCCCTGGCGAGGGGCGAAACGCTGGCGACCCTGACGATCCCCACCCTCGACCCGCACGCGGGGGTGGGCAGTCGTTCCGCAGGGTCGGATCCCACCCTCAACCCCGCCGCGAGCACGCGTCCCGCAGGGACGGATCCCACCCTCGACCCGCACGCGGGTTGTGGGCAGGCGTTCCGCAGGGCGATGGGGGTCCCCCCGGACGGAGTCTGGGGGAGGGTGGGCACAACCCACGACGGCGCCGCACCCGTGGGCACCGCAGGCACCGGGAGCCTGGGCCCGGCAGGGGCACCGTCCGTTGTGCCCACCCGTTCCGCCCCGGCGGAACAGTTGCCCACAACGGGGGTGGGCGCCGTCGCAGCCGGGCGAAGGGCCACGACGGAGGGACTCGCGCTTGATGCCGACGCGGCCGACGTCGTCCTCGTCGTCCGGGGCGACGAACTCTGGCTCGCCCCCGGGCATCACGACGTACACGCATCCACCGACCCCGCCCGCCGCCTCGCCCGCCCCACCCCCGGCGGGGAGCTGCTGGCCGCCGGGCCCGCCGTGCGGGAGGCGGCCGCGCACGCCCACGACTGGGCCATGCTCGCGACCGCCGCGCAAGCCCTCGGCGTCGGGCTCGCGCTCCTCGACCGCACCGTCGCGTACGCCAAGCAGCGCCGGCAGTTCGGCACCGAGATCGGGTCCTTCCAGGCGGTCAAGCACCGCCTGGCCGACACCCTGCTCGCCCTCGAGTTCGCCCGACCGCTCCTCTTCGGCGCCGCGCTCACCCTCGACAGCGCCGATCTCGCCGCCGCGAAGGTCACGGCCGGCGAGGCGGCCTACGCGGCCGCCCGTACCGCCCTGCAGATCCACGGCGCCGTCGGCTACACCGAGGAGCTCGACCTCTCCCTCTGGCTGCGCAAGGCCCGGCCCCTCCGCGACGCCTGGGGCACGCCGGCCTGGTGCCGGGCCCGGGTCATCGAGGCGTACGGCGGCTCATGACTCCTCGCGCGGCGGGCTGTCGTCCGTACCGCGCCGGATCGTCCGCACCGGCCGCCCCGGCGACCAGGTGCGGACGACCAGGTCGTCCCCGTCGACGAAGGTACGCACGACCTCCGCCGGCTCCACCCGGAAGACATGGAACGGCAGCGGCATGCCGACCGCCTCCGCGTACCGCTCCAGCGTCTTCGGGTCCGTGACCTCGACCGCCCGCCCGGAGATCCGCACGTCACCGCCGCCCATGTCCGTCCCGGCTCCCGGGTTGGCGAGCAGCGAGAAGCGCGGGTCGCGCCGCAGGTCGAGCGCCTTGCGCGAGTTCGGCATCATGCCGAGCCACAGCTCGCCCCAGCGGAAGTCCGCCTCGATCCCGCTGAGCCGGGGCGAGCCGTCCTTCCGCAGGGTGCCGAGCACATGGTGGGTGTGCTGCCCGAAGCGCTCCCGCACGGTCGCGGCGAGCTCGGGTTCGGCGGCCTCGAAGGCAGCCCAGGTGTGTCCGGTTCCGGTGTCTCCCATGGTTCCAGGAAACACCGGATACCCGACGTCTTCTGTCTGGATTACTCCGCGCGCTCGGCGGCGGACCGCTCCACGCAGAACTCGTTCCCCTCCGGGTCGGCCAGCAACGCCCACCCCGTACCGTCCGGCTTCCGGTGGTCGTCGACCAGCGTGGCGCCGAGCGCGAGCACCCGCTCGACCTCCTCGTCACGGCTGCGGTCCTGCGGCTGGAGGTCGAGATGGACCCGGTTCTTGACCGACTTCTTCTCCGGTACCCGGATGAAGAGCAGGCCGGCGCCGGGCGTCTCGACCAGCGCCTCCTCGTCGCCGGGCTGGTCGTCGTCCGAGACCTTGGAGTCCAGTACGGCGGCCCAGAAGGTCGCGAGGGTGTACGCGTCGGCGCAGTCGATCGTCACGTGTCGCACAAGAGATGCCATGACGCCACTATCGCCTGGTCAACATCCGTCCGGCCAGGAGATTTCCCGATCGCGGTGGGGACGCACGCCGCGTCGGACGGGCGCGAGGGACTCAGGGACTCCTGGACCTCACGACCGGACGATGGCCTGTGCCCGGGCCGCGTTCAGCCAGGCGGGGAATTCGGCGACGATCCGGTCGTACAGCTCCGCGTCCGGGACCTGGCGCGGGTCCTTCCCGGCGTGGAAGAACCCGGCGTTGTCCACCGGCCGCTTGGCCGGTACGGCCAACTCGTCCAGTTTCCGCAGGAATTCGAACTGTCGGCTGCCCGGGTCGCCGAAACCGATGAACTGCCAGAAGATCGGCAGCTTCGCCGCCTTGCACAAGTACCGCTCGGCGGCCAGCTTGTTGATCGGTCCGCCGTCGGTCTGGAAGACGACGAGCGCGGGCGCGGTGGCGCCGCTGTCGAGGTAGTGGTCGATGACCGCGTCCATCGCCAGGTGGTAGCTGGTCTTGCCCATGTGGCCGAGCCCGGCGACGATCCGGTCGATCCGACCCTGGTGGTCGGCGAGCGCGATGTCGGTCTCGGCGTCGATGTCGGTGGAGAAGAAGACCACCGGCACCCGCCCGTCGTCGTCCAGGTTGGCCGAGAGCCCCAACACCCGGTCGGCCAGGGCCTGGACGCTGCCGTCCTGGTAGTACGGCTTCATCGAGCCCGAGTAGTCGACCACGAGGTAGACGGCGACGCGCTGCCCGTCCATGCCGTGTTTCCGGAGGGAGACCCCCGCCGACTTGTAGAGACTCACCAGCGCCGGTGCGGTTTCCTCGACCTTGCGCAGACTCAGTGCCACGGACGGCTCCCCCTCCCACATCCCGTACGGACTCCTCCCGTACGGACTCCCGAGCGTACGTGATCACCCGTAGGGGATCAGCCCGTACGGGAGCAGTCCGTACGGGAGCAGTCCGTACCGGATCGGTCCGTACGACGGCAGTCCGTACGAGGGCAGTCCGTACGGGATCAGGTGGCGGCGGCGAGTCCGAGTGTCACGGCGATACGGCTCCGGTGCGCGGCGGGCGGGCCGAAGAGCCGGGCGGAGCCGTGGGCGCGCTTGAGGTGGTCGTGCGCCGGGTGTTCCCAGGTGATCCCGATCCCCCCGTGGAGCTGGATCATCTCGCCGGCCACCGTCTCGTACGCCTCGGAGCAGACGGACTTCGCGGCCGCGGCGGCCAGCGGTTCGGCGTCGGCGTGCGCGGCGGCGAGGGCGAGGGAGCGGGCGGCCTCGACGGTGGCGTACAGGTCGGCGAGCCGGTGCTTCACGGCCTGGAAGGAGCCGACGGGCCGCCCGAACTGGACCCGCCGCGTCACGTGGCGCACGGTCTCCTCCAAGGCGCGTTCGGCGCCGCCGACCTGCTCGGCGGCGAGGACGGTCGCGGCCACGTCCCGTACCCGCGCGAGGACGGCCTCCCCGTCGGCGGCCAGGAGGCGGGCCGGGGCCCGGTCGAGGTCGACGCGGGCGAGGGGCCGGGTGCGGTCCAGGGTGGTGACGGGGGTGAACGTGACGCCCGGGCCGAGGAGTTCGTAGAGGCCGAGGCGCCCTTCCTCGCGGGCGAAGGCGAGGTGTACGTCGGGACGGGCGGGGCCGGCGAGGACGTACTCCTTGCGGCCGGAGAGACACGACGCCTCCGCCACCGCCCCGATCGCCGCCGGCTCCCAGCCGCCCGCCTCCGCCCACGCGAGCGCCCCGACCGCCGAGCCGTCCGCGAGCCCGGGGAGGAGCCGGGCGCAGGCCTCCCAGTCGCCCGAGGAGAGGAGCGCGGTCACGGTCAGGACGGCCGAGCCCAGATACGGGGCGGGGCTCAGCGCCCTCCCCAACTCCCCTGCCACCACCGCGATTTCCGCGGAACCGCAGCCGAGTCCGCCGTACGCCTCCGGTACGGCGAGGGCCGTCACGCCGATCTGTTCGGTGAGCGGCGCCCAGGCCGCCGCGCCCTCGTGGCGGGCGAGGACCGACCGTACCGCCGCCCTCAGTTCCTCCTGCTCACGCGTCTGCCTCATGCGTCCTCTCCTCTCGCGGCGCGCCGCAGTGCGCCCTTGAGGAGCTTCCCGCCCGCGTTGCGCGGGAGCTCCGGTACGAGGACGAAACGGCGGGGCACCTTGAAGTTGGCGAGCCGTTCCCGGGCCCAGGCGGTCAGTTCGTCCTCGTCGAGGACCCCGTCCGTGACCACGAACGCGACCCCGACCTCGCCGAGGCGGGCGTCGGGCGCGCCGACCACCGCCGCGTCACGCACGGCCTCGTGGCACAGCAGGACGTTCTCGATCTCGGCCGGGTAGGCGTTGAAGCCGCCGACCACGTACATGTCCTTGAGCCGGTCGGTGACGGCGAGGTAGCCGCGCTCGTCGAGGGTGCCGATGTCCCCGGTGCGCAGCCAGCCGCCGTCCGCCACCGCCTCGGCGGTGGCGGCGGGGTCGTCGAGGTAGCCGCGCATGACGTGGTGGCCGCGGATCTGGATCTCGCCGTGCTCCCCCGGGCCGAGCGGCTGCCCGAGCGGTGAGGCGATCCGGATCTCGGTGCCGGGCAGGGGCAGCCCGACGGTGTGGGCGACCGTGTGGGCGTCGGCGTCGGTGGGGCAGACGGAGACGACGCCGCAGGACTCGGTGAGCCCGTAGGCGGTGAAGACGTCGGGCGCGCCGAGCTCGGTCCGTATCTCCTCGACGAGCGCGGCGGGGACGGTGGCCGCGCCGGTCCCGGCGAGGCGGAGCGCGGACAGGTCGTGCGCGGCGCGGCGCGGGTGGTGGACGAGGCCGTGGAAAACGGTGGGCGGCCCCATCAGACAGGTGACGCGTTCGGCCGCCATCCGTTCCAGGACGCGGTCGGCGTCGTAGACGGCCTCGGGGAGCATGGTGACGCCGTTGAGCAGACAGGCCAGGACGCCCGCCTTGTAGCCGAAGGTGTGGAAGAAGGGGTTGACCAGCAGGTATCGATCGCCGGGCCGCAGGCCGACGAGGCGGGACCAGTCGGCGTAGACGCGCAGGGTCTGGGCGTGGGTGGTCATCACCCCCTTGGAGCGACCGGTGGTGCCGGAGGTGTAGAGGATGTCGCAGAGGTCGTCGGGGTGGACGGCGGCGGCGCGGGCGATCCGTTCGCTGTCGGGGACCGTGGCGCCGGCGGCGAGGTAGGCGTCCCAGTCGGGGCCGTGGAGGGTGAGGGTCGAGCGGAGGGCGCCGAGGTCCTCGCCGGAGGCATGGAGGGCGGATTTGTAGTCGGTGCCGAGGAAGTCGTGTTCGGTGAAGAGGACTTCGGCGCCGCTGCGGCGCACGATGTCGGCGGCCTCGGCGGGCTTGTAGCGGGTGTTGACCGGGACGAGCACTGCGCCGACGGCGACCGCGCCGAGTGCGGCGGCGATCCAGTGGCGGCTGTTGGGGGCCCAGATCGCGACCCGGTCGCCGCCTCGGATGCCGTGGGCGAGGGCGGCGCTCGCGGCGGCGTCGATCGCGTCGCGCAGCTGCCGGAAGGTCCAGCGGACCTCGCCGTCGACGAGCGCCTCGAGGGTCGGATCCGGGTGCGCGGCGGCGGCCCAGGCGGGCAACTCGGCCAGTGTGCGGGGTAGTTGCTGTGGCACTTGCTGGGGACTGATCACTGAACCTCCCTACTTGACGTGCGAGCGTGGCGGGTATCCAATCACAGGTGTTTCGGTTAGGCATATACCTAGTAGAAACATTCCTCAGGAGGTCCCATGGATCCCATGGACATGAAGTCCGCACTGGCCGGCTTCTGCACGGGTGTCGCGGTCGTGACCGCGCTCGACCCGGAGGACGGGCGGCCCGTCGGCATGGCGGTGCAGTCGTTCTCGTCCGTCTCGCTCGATCCGCCGTTGGTCTGCTTCTGCCCGGCGCACACCTCGGCGACCTGGCCGCGGATCCGGGCGGCGGGCCGGTTCGCGGTGAACGTGCTCGCCGCCGATCAGGAGGAGCTGTGCCGGCGCTTCGCGATGACGGGCGGCGACAAGTTCGCCGGTACGGCGTGGCGGCCCGGCTCCGACGGCGCACCGCTCGTCGAGGGCGTGCTCGCGACCGTCGAGTGCACGCTCGACGCGGTCCTGGACGGCGGCGACCACGCCATCGCCCTCGGCCGGGTCACCGCCCTGACCGCGCACCGGGACACCGGCCCGCTGCTCTACTTCCGGCGCACCTACGGGCGCTTGCCCTCGCCCGAGGCCTTGGCGGCACCCGCACCCTTGGCCGCGCGCGCCTTCTCCAGCTCCTCGATGTCCGCGAGCATGGCGTCCGCCAGATCGCGCTCGGAGGCGTAGTACCGCTCGGCCCACTTGAGGGTGAGCGTGGGGTACGCCCACGCCTCCTCGACCTTCGCCCCCTCCACGTCGGCCTCGGCGCGCAGCCGCATGGTCTCGGCGAACTCCCGGTGGCGGGCGAGGACTTCACGCATCTGCTCGGGCTCGAGGAGATGCCCGAGCCACAGCCGGAGCATCGGCCCGTGTTTGAGCACCGGCGGGTCGACCGGCACCGTGCGGGCCCAGGTGCGGACGGCGGCCATGCCGTCGTCCGTGATCCGGTAGACCCGCTTGTCGCGGCTGCCCGTCTCCTGGGCGACCATCCGCGAGGTGGCGAAGCCGGCCTTCTCCAGGCGCTTGAGCTCGCTGTAGATCTGGCTGAACGACGGGCTCCAGTAGAAGAAGCGCAGGGACCAGTCGGACCACTTCTTGAGGTCGTAGCCGGACAGCTCCTCACCGAAGGAGAGCAGTCCGAGCACCGCCCAGCTGGTCGCCGGGAACGCCGGGATCTCCGGATGCTCTTCCTGGCCTGCCGTCGTCATGTCCGCCACGGACCGAAGTCTACGGCTCCCCTTCCGCACCCTCAGTATGCCTGCTAGAAGTATTCCTATTCGAAATAGAGGAGTTCACTGTGAAGTTCTCGATGATCTTCGAGGCCCAGCTCGTCGACCCGACCCCGGAGCGCGAGCGCCAGGTCATCCACGACTGCGTCGAACAGGCCGTCCACGCCGAGAAGATGGGCTTCGACCGGATCTGGGCGGTCGAGCACCACTCCCTCACCCAGTACGCGCACATGAGCGCCTCCGAGATCTTCCTGACCTGGGTCGCCGCCCGCACCGAACGCATCCGCATCGGCCACGGCGTGGTCACCATGCCCTTCGGCTACCAGCACCCGGTGCGGGTGGCCGAGCGCGCCGCGATGCTCGACGTCCTCAGCGGCGGACGGGTGGACATCGGCGCCGGACGCGGCGCGACCCGCCAGGAGATGCGGATGTACGGGGTACGCCCCGAGGACACGTATCCGCAGATGGAGGAGGCCCTGCGGATCTTCTCCCACGCCTGGCGCGAGGAGGAGTTCGAGTGGCACGGCTCGATCGACATCGGCCCCGGCGCGATCCTGCCCCGGCCGGTGCAGGACCCGCACCCTCCCCTCTTCATGGCCTGCTCGAAGCACGACACCCTCGAGCTCGCCGCCGAACTCGGCATCGGGGCACTGGTGATGGGCTTCGCCGGCGCCGACGACGTCCGTGCGATGCGCAAGGTGTACGACGACGCCATCGCCGTACGCGACGGCTCCCGGCTCGTCTCCTCCGAGGTCAACGACCACTTCTCGGCGCTCTGCCCGACGATCGTCCTGGACGACGCGGAGCGGGCGCTGCGCCTCGGCACGCGCGGCCAGCGCTTCTTCGCCGAGTCGATCGCCCACTGGTACGGCAACGCCCCGGCCCCGACCGGCTACGCGGAGGACGAGGACCACACGGGCGCGCTGGAGCGCCGCCGCGAGGAGCTGGTCGCCCGCCTCCACGAGGCGAACATCCCGGCCCGCCCGGTCGACACCGGCACGTACAACACCGATCACGCCTACGGGGACGCCGACACCGCCATCGCGTACGTCGAGCAGCTGCGCGAGATCGGGGTCGACGAGGTGATGTGCCTGATCCAGATGGGCACGGTGCCCCAGGAGGTCTGCATGGAGACCATCCGCCAGTGGGGCGAGAAGGTCATCCCGCACTTCCGCGCGCGCTCGGGGGCGGCCTCGTGAACTCCCCGTCCGGCAAGGTCGTGATCGTCACGGGCGCGGCGCGCGGCCAGGGCGCGGCGGAGGCCCGGCTGCTGGTGGCGGCAGGCGCGCGGGTCGTCTGCACGGACGTACGGGAGGAGGAGGGCCGGGCGGTCGCGGCGGAGCTGGGCGACGCCGGGGTGTTCGTACGCCACGACGTGACCTCCGCCGAGGACTGGCGAGAGGTCGCCTCGGCCGCCGTCACCGCGTACGGGCGGATCGACGCGCTGGTCAACAACGCGGCGCTGTGGCGGACGGCCCCGGTGGAGTCGGAGACGTACGAGAACTTCGAACTCCTTCTCAGAGTCAACCTGTTGGGACCGTTCCTCGGCATCCAGGCGGTCGTACCGGCGCTGCGCGAGGCGGGCGGCGGCTCGATCGTGAACGTGTCGTCGACGGCCGGCCTGGTCGGCATACCGGGCCACGCGGCGTACGGCTCCAGCAAGTTCGGGCTGCGCGGCCTGACCCGCTCCTCGGCGCTCGACCTGGCGCGGTACGGGATCCGCGTCAACTCGGTACACCCGGGGGCCGTCGACACGCCGATGACGGCGGCGGTGGCGGGCAGGGACTGGTCGCACGTCCCGCTCGGCCGGATGGGCCGGGCGGAGGAGGTCGGGGAGCTGATCGCCTTCCTGGTCTCGGACGCCTCCTCGTACATGACGGGTGCGGAGTTCACGGTGGACGGAGGGCTGACGACCGGATGACGGATCCACTGACCCCGGCGGCCCGGACGCTGTGCGAGGCGATGTCGGCGGGCTTCCCGGGCCCGGGCTCCCCGGAGGGACTGCGGGCGGCGGCGCGGGCGGGGGTACGGGAGGTGCCGCCTTCCCGGGAGACGACGGCGAACGGCGTACGCGTACGGCTGTACGGCCCCGGCCCCGCCGCGAGCTCCGCACCGAGCTCCGGCCCCGTCATCGTCTTCGCCCACGGGGGCGGCTGGGTCCTCTGCGACCTGGACACGCACGACGGGCTTTGCCGCGAACTAGCCACCCGCACGGGTGCGTTGGTGGTGTCCGCCGACTACCGCCGCGCCCCCGAACACCGCTTCCCCGCGGCCGAGGACGACGTGTCCACGGTCCTGGAGTGGGCGGCCTCGGAGTATGCGGGCCGCCCCCTCTTCGTCGCGGGCGACTCCAGCGGCGGGACCTTGGCGGCGGGCGCCGCGCTGCGCGCCCGGGACAAGGGCGGGCCGCCGGTCGCCGGCCAGCTGCTGTTCTACCCGGTCCTCGACCACCGGCTGGACTCCGTCTCGGCGGAGGCGTACGCGGAGGGCTTCTTCCACACCACGGCCCATATGCGCTGGTACTGGGAGCAGTACCTGGGCCCGGACGGCGACCCCGTCGCCGCCTCCCCCGGCCTCGCCCCCGACCTCGCCGGCCTGCCGCCCACGCTCGTCGTGCTGGCCGACTGCGACCTGCTGCGGGACGAGGGGCTGGCGTACGCCCGGCGGCTGTCGTCGGCGGGGGTCCGCGCCCAGGTCCAGCTGCACACGGGGGTCTTCCACGGCTTCCTGGGGGCGAGGGGCGTGCTTCCGGAAGCGGACGCGGCCCTGGCCGGCGCGGCGGCCTGGCTCGCTAGCCTGTGCGAATGAGGCCGACCACCCCGTACCGACCGCTCGACATCACCATCCCCTTCCCCGAGCTGAAGGCGTACGCCCGCACCGCGACGCTGCTGCATCCGCGGGCGGGCGCGCCGACGGCGGCCGACAGTTCGGTGGGCGGGCCGTTCCTGTGGCCCGCGGACGAGGCGTGGCCGGTGTGCGGGACGGACCACGGCGAGGCGTCGGGTGTACGGCCGGAGCGGGCCCGCCGGTACGAGCGGATGGTCGCCGCTGCCTGGGCGCGCCCCCGCGCGGACGACACCGGCCAACTGCCGTACACCGAGGCCGAACGCGCGGAGCTGGACGAGATGACCTTGTCCGGCTACCAACCGGACCGGCACGACGGCTCCCCGCTCCCTCTGCTCGCCCTGGCCCAGTTCTACGTCCGGGACGTGCCAGACCTGGCGACGTTCGCGCCGCCCGGGAGGGACCTGCTCCAGGTGCTGTGGTGTCCGTTCAGGGGACATGACGACGCGTCGTTCTACGACTACGGCCCCTCGACCCGGCTGCGGTGGCGACGGGCCGCGGACGTGACGGAGCTGCTGTCGGAGCAACCGGAACCGGCGATCGTGGAGCGGAAGGAGTTTCTGCCGAACCCGTGCGTCCTCTTCCCCGAGCAGGTCGTCGAGTACCCCTTCGTGGACTACCTTCCCGGGGAGCTGGTCGAGCGGATCGACGCCTGGGAGGACGCCTTCCAGGAACGGGCCGGGGACGCGGCGCCCTGGTACCAGTACGATCTCTCCCTCGCGCCCGGCTGGAAGATCGGCGGCTGGGACTCCTGGCACAGGACGGATCTCATGCGGGTGTACTGCGGCGCCTGCGGCACGGAGATGCGGCTGCTGCTGACGATCGACTCCTTTGGAGGAGCGCGGAGTTGGGTGCCGTACGACGAGGCGCAGGACGCCTGGGACGGCACGCGGCCGCCTGACCTCTACGGGCCGACCGGGATCAGCGCGGCGCGCGACGAGTACCGGGCGTTCGTCTGCCCGGCGGACCCGTCGCACCCGCACCGGATGAGCTCGCAGTAGAGCTGCACAGACCTACGTCTGCTGGTCCTGGAAGGTGGGCAGGGCGAAGATCCGCTGCCGTCCCTCGTCGTCCATGAGCTCCACCAGCGGCAGGACGAGCTCCGCCGGCAGATCGAGCTGTTCCGGCCTCGCGGGCTTCGACCGGCTGCGCCGGACTCCGTCCGCCGGACCCGACCGGCGGCTCTCCCCCACCCTCCCCGGTACGGAAAACGCACCGCGGCGCCCACCCAGTCGTCCGGTCGGGGACATTCGGGGGGCGCCGCGCTCAGTTCCGTACGTCGTTGTACGGGACGTGTGTGGGGTGGATCAGACCGTCAGGGCACGGTCCGTCGGGCGGATCGGGGCCGGGAGGTCGCTCGCGCCCGTCAGGAAGCGGTCGACTCCGCGGGCCGCCGAGCGGCCCTCGGCGATCGCCCAGACGATCAGCGACTGGCCGCGACCCGCGTCACCGGCCACGAACACGCCACCGACGTTGGTGGCGAAGTCCGCGTCACGGGCGATGTTACCGCGCTCGTCGAGGTCCAGACCAAACTGCGCGACCAGGCCGTTCTCCACGTCCGTACCCGTGAAGCCCATCGCGAGCGTGACCAGCTGCGCCGGGATCTTCCGCTCCGTGCCCGGCTTCTGCGTCAGCTTGCCGTCGACGAACTCGACCTCGACCAGGTGCAGGAACTGGACGTTGCCGTCCTCGTCGCCCTCGAAGTGGGTGGTGGAGACGGAGTAGACCCGCTCGCCGCCCTCCTCGTGCGCGGAGGTGACCTTGTACAGCATCGGGAACGTCGGCCACGGCTGGCCGGCCGCCCGGTCCTCGCCCGGACGCGGCATGATCTCCAGCTGCGTGACCGAGGCCGCGCCCTGGCGGTGGGCCGTGCCCACGCAGTCCGCGCCCGTGTCGCCGCCGCCGATGACGACCACGTGCTTGCCCTCGGCCGTGATCGGCGCGGCCACGAAGTCGCCCTCGACGACCTTGTTGGCGAGCGGCAGGTACTCCATCGCCTGGTGGATGCCGGACAGCTCCCGGCCCGGGACCGGCAGGTCACGCGCGGTCGTGGCGCCCGCGGCGATGACGACGGCGTCGTACCGCTTGCGCAGGTCGGTCGCCGTGATGTCGCGGCCGATCTCCACGCCCGTGCGGAACTTCGTGCCCTCCGCCCGCATCTGCTCGATGCGGCGGTTGATGTGCCGCTTCTCCATCTTGAACTCGGGGATGCCGTAGCGAAGGAGGCCGCCGATGCGGTCGGCGCGCTCGAACACGGCGACCGTGTGGCCGGCCCGGGTCAGCTGCTGGGCGGCGGCGAGACCCGCCGGGCCCGAGCCGATCACGGCGACGGTCTTGCCGGACAGCCGCTCGGGCGCCTGCGGCTTGACGTCGTTCGCGTCCCACGCCTTGTCGATGATGGAGACTTCGACGTTCTTGATGGTGACGGCCGGCTGGTTGATGCCGAGCACGCACGCGGCCTCGCACGGAGCCGGGCACAGACGGCCGGTGAACTCCGGGAAGTTGTTCGTGGCGTGCAGCCGCTCGGAGGCCTGCGCCCAGTCCTCGCGGTAGGCGTAGTCGTTCCACTCGGGGATCAGGTTCCCGAGCGGGCAGCCGTTGTGGCAGAACGGGATGCCGCAGTCCATGCAGCGGCCGGCCTGCTTGCTGATGATCGGCAGCAGGGAGCCGGGAACGTAGACCTCGTTGAAGTCCTTGACGCGCTCGCCCACCGGACGGGTCTTGGCGACTTCGCGCCCGGTGGTCAGGAAGCCCTTGGGGTCAGCCATTGGTCGCCGCCTCCATCATCTTCTCGGTGGTCTCGGCCTCGGAGAGACCGGCGAGCTCAGCGGCGTCCTTGGCGGCGAGCACTGCCTTGTACGTGGTCGGGATGATCTTGCTGAAGCGGTCCACGTTCACGGACCAGTCGGCAAGAAGCTTTTCCGCGACCGTCGAGCCGGTCTCCTCGTGGTGGCGGCGCACGACGTCGTGCAGCCACTGCTTGTCGGAGTCCGTGAGTGCCTCGACGGCGGACAGGTTGCCGGAGTTGACGTTGTCCCGGTCGAGGTCGACGACGTACGCGACACCGCCCGACATACCGGCCGCGAAGTTGCGGCCCGTCTCACCGAGGACGACCGCGCTGCCGCCGGTCATGTACTCGCAGCCGTGGTCGCCCACGCCCTCCGAGACGACCAGCGCGCCGGAGTTGCGGACGCAGAAGCGCTCACCGGTGCGGCCGCGCAGGAACAGCTCGCCGCCGGTCGCGCCGTACGCGATGGTGTTGCCCGCGATGGTCGAGTACTCGGCCAGGTGGTCGGCGCCACGGTCCGGGCGGACGACGACGCGACCGCCGGAGAGGCCCTTGCCGACGTAGTCGTTGGCGTCGCCCTCCAGACGGAGCGTGACACCGCTCGGCAGGAAGGCGCCGAACGACTGGCCGGCGGAGCCGGTGAAGGTGATGTCGATGGTGTCGGCCGGCAGACCCGCGCCGCCGAACTTCTTCGTCACCTCGTGGCCGAGCATGGTGCCGACCGTCCGGTTGATGTTGCGGATCGCGACCTGGGCCCGGACCGGCTGGGCCTCCTCGGCCGTCGCCGCGCCCAGCGCCTCGGCGGCGAGCTCGATCAGCTCGTTGTCGAGGGCCTTCTCCAGTCCGTGGTCCTGCTCGATCAGGGCGTGGCGGACCGCGCCCTCGGGCAGCTCGGGCACGTGGAAGAGCGGGGCCAGGTCCAGGCCCTGCGCCTTCCAGTGCGTGACGGCGCGGCTGGTGTCGAGCAGCTCGGCGTGGCCGACGGCCTCTTCGAGCGTACGGAAGCCCAGCTCGGCGAGGATCTCGCGGACCTCCTCGGCGATGAACTCGAAGAAGTTGACGACGAACTCGGGCTTGCCGGAGAAGCGGTCGCGCAGGACCGGGTTCTGCGTGGCGATGCCGACCGGGCAGGTGTCCAGGTGGCAGACGCGCATCATGACGCAGCCGGAGACGACGAGCGGCGCGGTCGCGAAACCGAACTCCTCGGCGCCCAGCAGCGCGGCGATGACGACGTCACGGCCGGTCTTGAGCTGTCCGTCCGTCTGGACGACGATCCGGTCGCGCAGACCGTTGAGCAGCAGCGTCTGCTGGGTCTCGGCGAGGCCGAGCTCCCAGGGACCGCCCGCGTGCTTCAGCGAGGTGAGCGGCGAGGCGCCCGTACCGCCGTCGTGGCCGGAGATGAGGACGACGTCCGCGTGGGCCTTGGAGACACCCGCGGCGACCGTGCCGACACCGACCTCGGAGACCAGCTTCACGTGGATACGCGCGGCCGGGTTGGCGTTCTTGAGGTCGTGGATCAGCTGAGCCAGGTCCTCGATGGAGTAGATGTCGTGGTGCGGCGGCGGGGAGATCAGACCGACACCGGGCGTGCTGTGCCGGGTCTTGGCGACCCACGGGTAGACCTTGTGGCCGGGCAGCTGGCCGCCCTCGCCGGGCTTGGCGCCCTGGGCCATCTTGATCTGGATGTCGTCCGCGTTGACCAGGTACTCGCTCGTCACACCGAAGCGGCCGGAGGCGACCTGCTTGATGGAGGAGCGGCGCGCCGGGTCGTAGAGGCGCTCCGGGTCCTCGCCGCCCTCACCGGTGTTGGACTTGCCGCCCAGCTGGTTCATGGCGATGGCGAGGGTCTCGTGCGCCTCGCGGGAGATGGAGCCGTACGACATGGCGCCCGTCGAGAACCGCTTGACGATCTCGGAGACCGACTCGACCTCGTCGATGGAGATCGACGGGCGGTCCGAGGTGAAGCCGAACAGGCCGCGGAGCGTCATCAGGCGCTCGGACTGCTCGTTCACCCGGTCCGTGTACTTCTTGAAGATGTCGTACCGCTTGTTGCGCGTGGCGTGCTGCAGGCGGAAGACGGTCTCCGGGTCGAACAGGTGCGGCTCGCCCTCGCGGCGCCACTGGTACTCGCCACCGATGTCCAGCGCGCGGTGCGCGGAGGGGACGCCGGAGGCGGGGTACGCCTTGGCGTGGCGGGCGGCGACCTCCTTGGCGACGACGTCGAGGCCGGCGCCGCCGATCTTGGTGGCCGTGCCGTTGAAGTACTTCTCGACGAAGGCCGTGTCGAGGCCGACGGCCTCGAAGACCTGCGCGCCGCGGTAGGAGGCGACGGTCGAGATGCCCATCTTGGACATGACCTTGAGGACGCCCTTGCCGAGCGCGTAGATCAGGTTCCGGATGGCCTGCTCGGGCTCCAGGCCCTCGATGAAGGTGCCGGCGCGGACCAGGTCCTCGACCGACTCCATCGCCAGGTACGGGTTGACGGCGGCGGCGCCGTAACCGATGAGGAGGGCCACGTGGTGGACCTCGCGGACGTCGCCGGCCTCGACCAGCAGACCCACCTGGGTGCGCTGCTTGGTACGGATGAGGTGGTGGTGGACGGCCGCGGTGAGCAGCAGCGACGGGATCGGCGCGTGCTCGGCGTCGGAGTGCCGGTCGGAGAGGACGATCAGGCGGGCGCCGCCCTCGATCGCCGCGTCGGCCTCGGCGCAGATCTCCTCGATGCGGGCGGCGAGCGCGTCGCCGCCGCCGGAGACCCGGTACAGACCGGACAGGGTCGCGGCCTTCATGCCGGGCATGTCGCCGTCGGCGTTGATGTGGATGAGCTTGGCCAGCTCGTCGTTGTCGATCACCGGGAAGGGCAGGGTGACGCTGCGGCACGACGCGGCGGTCGGCTCGAGGAGGTTCCCCTGCGGGCCCAGCGAGGAGTGCAGCGAGGTGACGAGCTCCTCGCGGATCGCGTCCAGCGGCGGGTTGGTGACCTGCGCGAAGAGCTGGGTGAAGTAGTCGAAGAGCAGCCGGGGGCGCTCGGACAGGGCCGCGATCGGCGAGTCCGTGCCCATGGAGCCGAGCGGCTCACCGCCGGTGCGGGCCATCGGGGCGAGGATGACGCGGAGCTCTTCCTCGGTGTAGCCGAAGGTCTGCTGGCGGCGGGTGACCGAGGCGTGGGTGTGGACGATGTGCTCGCGCTCGGGGAGGTCCTCGAGCGTGATCTCGCCGGTCTCCAGCCACTCGGCGTACGGGTTCTCGGCGGCGAGGCCGGCCTTGATCTCGTCGTCCTCGATGATCCGGTGCTCGGCGGTGTCGACGAGGAACATCTTGCCGGGCTGCAGACGGCCCTTGCGGACGACCTTGGCGGGGTCGATGTCGAGGACGCCGACCTCGGAGGAGAGGACGACGAGGCCCTCGTCGGTGACCCAGTAGCGGCCGGGGCGCAGACCGTTGCGGTCGAGGACCGCGCCGACCTGGACGCCGTCGGTGAAGGTGACGCAGGCCGGGCCGTCCCAGGGCTCCATCATCGTGGAGTGGTACTGGTAGAACGCGCGCCGGGCCGGGTCCATGGAGTCGTGGTTCTCCCACGCCTCGGGGACCATCATCAGGACGCTGTGCGGGAGGGAACGCCCACCGAGGTGGAGCAGCTCCAGGACCTCGTCGAAGGAGGCGGAGTCGGAGGCGTCCGGGGTGCAGATCGGGAAGATCCGCTCCAGGCTTCCCTCGCCGAAGAGGTCGGAGACGAGCTGGGACTCGCGGGCCACCATCCAGTTGCGGTTGCCCTTGACCGTGTTGATCTCGCCGTTGTGCGCGACGAAGCGGTACGGGTGGGCCAGCGGCCAGCTCGGGAAGGTGTTGGTGGAGAACCGGGAGTGGACCAGGGCCACGGCGGTGGCGCAGCGGCGGTCCGACAGGTCCGGGAAGAAGGGCTCAAGTTGGCCGGTGGTCAGCATGCCCTTGTAGACGATGGTGCGGGCGGAGAGCGACGGGAAGTACGTCCCCGCCTCACGCTCGGCGCGCTTGCGCAGCACGAACGCCTTGCGGTCCAGCGCGATGCCCTCGCTGCTGCCGTCGGCCACGAAGAGCTGACGGAAGACGGGCATCGTGGAGCGGGCGGAGGCGCCGAGCAGCTCGGGGGCGACGGGGACCTCGCGCCAGCCGAGGACGTTCAGACCCTCCTCGAACGCGATCGTCTCGATCTGCGAGACGGCCTGTGCGGAGCCGTCGGCAGGGAGGAACGCGATACCGACGGCGTAGGCGCCGGCGGCGGGCAGGTCGAAGTCGGTGACCTCGCGCAGGAAGGCGTCCGGGACCTGGAACAGGATGCCGGCGCCGTCTCCGGAGTCGGGCTCGGAGCCGGTGGCGCCGCGGTGCTCGAGATTGCGCAGTACGGTCAGCGCCTGCTCGACCAGCGCGTGGCTGGCTACACCGGTCAGGGTGGCCACGAACCCGACACCACAGGCGTCGTGTTCGTTACGGGGGTCGTACATCCCCTGCGGAGCGGGGCGACCGTCCATGGGCGACCAGGCGTCGGAACGCATCGGCTCTCCCGTCGTCGTCGTGGCATATGCAGCAGCCGAGGGACGACGTTGGCCCTCCGCGAAATTTCGTGCAGGTTACATGATGGCTGGCTTCTCGGAAAGTGGATAGCTCATTCCAGCATGCGGACACCGCTGACACGCAGCGGTGGCATTGGTTCACCTGTGTGGCATGGGGACTACGGATGCGCGGGCACCCGACCCCAAGGGGACAGATCGGATCCGGGGGTCTCCGGCGACCCGTCGCAGAGCGGGCCTCATTGCCCGCGGCGCTTACGCCTCATGCCCGGTGGTCAGGGATTCGAAACCGCCGAGTAACGGCTAAGTATGTCGCGCTGTGCATAGTGTCTCACTGGAGGGTGGATCCGCCCAGGGGATATACGTCACAGCAAGCATGCACAAGGAAGGCCCCCGCCGCAGGACGGGGGCCTTCCGGGTACGGCCGCGAGGGTGGACGCGGCGGGTCGGCGCGTGGTGGATCGGAGCGTGGCGGGCCAGGCCCGGCACGTCAGATCGCGGCGCCGAAGGCCATGCCGAGCCCGTACGTCACGGCTGCCGCCGCCCCGCCCAGGACGAGCTGGCGGAGCCCGCTGAACCACCAGCTGCGGGCGGTCACCCGGGCCACCAGCGCGCCGCAGGCGAAGAGCCCGACGAGCGCGAGCAGCACGGCCGGCCACAGCGCGGTCGCGCCGAGCAGGTACGGCAGGACGGGAAGCAGCGCGCCGAGCGCGAACGACCCGAAGGAGGACACGGCGGCGACCGTCGGCGAGGGCAGGTCGTCGGGGTCGATGCCCAGCTCCTCGCGGGCGTGGATCTCCAGCGCCTGCTCCGGGTCCCGGGAGAGCTGCATGGCGACCTCGCGGGCGAGCGCGGGCTCGACGCCGCGGGAGACGTACAGCGCGGCGAGCTCCTCCATCTCGTCGATGGGGTGCTTGCGCAACTGACGGCGCTCGACGTCCAGTTCCGCCTGGACGAGCTCGCGCTGCGAGGCGACGGAGGTGTACTCGCCGGCCGCCATGGAGAAGGCGCCCGCCGCGAGACCGGCGAGGCCGGTGATGACGATGGTCTGCTGCGAGACCGCACCGCCCGCGACACCGGTCATCAGGGCGAGGTTGGAGACCAGTCCGTCCATCGCACCGAAGACCGCGGGGCGCAGCCAGCCGCCGTTCACATCGCGGTGGGTGTGGTTGTCGCGGTGGGCCTCGTGCAGTGGCGCGTGGACTTCGATGATGGACATGGCTCTCCCCTGTATCTCCGGCGGGCCGGGTTGCACCCGCCGCCCCCAACACCTCGAAAATACGCGCGATGTAAGGGGTCCGCCAGCAAGGCAGGCCGTACTTAGTAAGGCTGACCTTGCCCATCTGGTGGGGTGTCAGCCGGGTGACAGAAACGTTTCCGCGACGTCATCGCCTCCCCGACGTGGCACAGATTCAGGAACCGTGAAAGGGGTGCGAGATGGTGAGCGAGACGAGAACGATCGGATGCGATACGCGCGAGCGCGCCAGGGGCGCGCTGCTCGGCCTCGCGGTCGGCGACGCGCTCGGCGCACCCGCCGAGAACATGCGCCCCTCGGAGATCCGCCGCCGCTGGGGCCGGATCGAAGGCTTCGTGACGGACAGTCCGGCGGGCACGGACGACACGGAGTACGCGATCTTCTCGGGCCTGCTGCTCGCCCGGCACGGCTCGGCGCTGACCGTGCAGCACGTGGAGCGGGCCTGGCACCACTGGATCGCCGACCTCGACGAAGGCCCCTTCCGGGGCGCGGGGTTCAGCGAGCGGGGCACGCTGGAGAACCTGCGCCGGGGCCTGGCGGCCCCGATCTCCGCCCAGCACCGTCACGCGTGGTCGGACGGACTGGCCATGCGGGCCGCCCCGTTCGGCGTCTTCGCGGCCGGCCGGCCGTCGGAGGCGGCGCGGCTGGTGGCCATCGACGGCAGCGTCAGCCACGACGGCGAGGGCATCTACGGCGGCCAGGCGGTCGCGGCGGGCGTCGCGGCGGCGATGGCCGGCGCGTCGGTGACCTCGGTGATCGCGGCGGCGCTCTCGGTCGTCCCGATGGACTCCTGGACCGCGCGCTCGATGCGGCGCGCGGTGGTCGCGGCGCAACGGGTGGAGCCGGACCAGCTGGCGCGCGAGCGGACGGTCCGCTCGGCGGTCGTCATCGGCGGCTACCCGTGGACGGACCTGGCCCCGGAGGCGGTCGGCCTGGCTTTCGGCGCCTTCGCGGCGGCCCGCGGCGACTTCCGTACGGCGGTCCTGACCGCGGTCAACATGGGCCGCGACGCCGACACCACGGCGGCGGTCGCGGGCGCCCTGGCGGGCGCGGCCTCGGGCGTCTCGGCGATCCCGGAGGAGTGGGCGTCGGCGATCGCCCCGGTGACGGGCAGCTGCCTCCCGTCGATGCGGGGCTACCACGTCCTGGACATCGCGGACCTGCTGACAACGGACGAGGAGGACGCCGCATGACCTCGACGAACCCCACCCACCGCCCCTACGACTCCGCACCCCCCACCCCCACCGTGGACAACCCTCCCGCCCCAACCCCGGCGGCCGGCACCCGCCCCACCCCCACCCCCGCTGTGGACACCCCTCCCGCCCCCTCCCCCGCGGCCGGCACCCGCCCCACCCCCACCCCCGCCCCCGCGGCCGGCACCCGTCCCACCCTCACCCCCGCTGTGGGCAATCGTCCCGCTGGGCGGGACGGGTGGGCACAGCCCACGAGACCGGGTGCCCCTGCCAAGGGCCCCGCATACGGGTACCTGGGCGGCACCCCCGGGATCGCCGCCCGCCCCGAGGGCCCCGCACAGCCCACGACACCGGGCGCCCCTGACGGGGACGGCGCCCGCGAGGGCCTGGGGCCCGCCCCAAGACCGGGCGCCCCCGCGCGGCGCGACGCCATCGCCGGCCTCCTGCTCGGCCTCGCCGCAGGCGACGCCGCCGGCTGGCCCGCGGCCCGGCACCGAGCCGCCCGCATGCCCGAATGGACCCGCCGCCTCACCCGCGAACTCGACACGTTCGCCGAACAGAACGCCACCACCACCCTCCCCGTCCCCATCGCCCTCAACCAGCCCCCCGAGCCCCTCCGCCTCGGTCCCTCCGACGACGCCGAGTGGGCGGTCTTCACCGCCGAGGCGGTCCTCGCTGCCACCGGCCCCCTCTTCGCCACCCTCCCCCCGGAACGCCGCCTCCGCGCCGCCGTCGACCTCGCCTGGAACGCCCTCGCGAGCCAGGTCGCCGCCGCCTCCGACCGCGCCCCCGAGGTCGAGTCCGCCGTCCTCCCCCTCCGCGCCCGGATCTCCGTCCGCGCGGGCCTCGGCAACCTCGCCACCGGCCTGCGCCCGCCCGCCACCGGCCACGACAACCCGCACTACTTCGACGACGCCGCCTGCGTCCGCGCCGCCGTACTCGCCCTCGTCCACCCCGGAGACCCCGCCGCCGCCGCCGAACTCGCCGAGTTCGACGCCCGGTACACCCAGGACGGCGACGGCGTCCACGGCGCCCGCGCGATGGCGGCGGCGATCGCCGCGGCCCTCGGCGGGGCGGCCGTCGACGAGGCCGTGGAGGCGGCCCTCGCCCAACTCCCGCCCGCCACCGAGATCGGCCGCAACGCCCAGCAGGCCGTCAAGATGGCCCAGGACGCGACGAGCGCCTTCGAACTCGTCCCCCTCCTCGAGCACCAGATCGTCGACCACGTCTACAGCTACGGCATCGCCGCCGCCGAGACCGTCCCGGTCGCCCTCGCCCTGGCCACCGCCGCGCGCGGCGAGGCGTCCGCGGCCGTACCCGCAGCCGCCTGCCTCTCGCGTGTCGCGGACTCCGCCCCGGCGCTCGTGGGCGCGCTCACCGGCGCGCTCGGCGGCGCCGACTCCCTCCCCGCCACCTGGCGCGACGCCTGCCGCACGCTCGCCGGCTGCGCGCTCCCCCGCCTCGCCGGCACGGATCTCGTCGAACTCGCCGGGCTCCTGGGAGACACGGAACTGACCACCCCGGGTGGACAATTCCGACATGACACCCACACTGGATGACCGGATCACCGGCAGTCTCCTCGGGGCCGCCGTCGGCGACGCCCTCGGCGGCCCCGTCGAGGGCTACACCCCCGAACAGATCGTGGAGCGCCACGGCGGCCGGGTCACCGGCATCGTCGGCCCCTGGAACGGCGACGCCTGGCGCACGGCGCGCCCCATCGCGCCGTACCACAAGGGCGACGGGCACGTCACCGACGACACCTTGATGACCCATGCGCTGATCAGGGTGTACGAGAAGGTCCGCGACCACCTCGACGCGTACGCGGTGGCGGAGCACCTCGTCCCCGACCTGCTCACCACCCCCCGCTGGATCCCTGAGCTGGAGGCCGAAGCCCTCCCCCTCCAGCGGATCTTCCTGGCGGAGAAGTGGCTGGTGGCGCGTCTCCACTACGGCCACGTCGACCCGCGCGAGGCGGGCAGCGGGAACATCGTCAACTGCGGTGCGGCGATGTACATGGCACCGGTCGGACTGGTCAACGCGGCGAATGCGGCGGGCGCGTACGCCGAGGCGCTGGACGTCGCCGGCGCGCACCAGTCCTCCTACGGACGGGAGGCGGCGGGTGTCTTCGCGGCCGCGGTGGCGGCGGCGTGCGCGCCGGGCGCGACCCCGGAATCGGTCGTCACCACCGCGCTCTCCCTGGCGAAGGACGGCACCCGCGCGGCGATCGAGTCGGTGTGCGAAGTCGCCTCCCGGCACACGGACTTCGAGACCGCTCTCGCCCCGCTCCGGAAGGCGGTGGCGCCGTTCGACACGGTCGGCCCGGACTACCGCGCGCCGTCGCTGGGCGCGCGCCGCCCGTCCCGGCTGCACGCGATCGAGGAACTCCCCGTCGCGCTGGGCATGCTGCTCGTCGGCGACGGAGACTACCGCCGTACGGTCCTGGGGGCGGTCAACTACGGCCGCGACTGCGACTCGATCGCGACGATGGCGGGCGCGATCGTGGGTGCTCTCAGCGGCGAGTCCGCCGTCCCCTCCGACTGGGCGAAGCAGGTGGCGGAGGCCAGTCGCCTGGACCTGCACGCTCCGGCGCAGGCGCTGACGACCGTCGCGCACGAGGTCTTCGCCCGCGACGCGGCCCGCCGCCGGGCACACGAGTCGGCGTACGCGGCCCTGACGAGCGCGGCGCGATGAACCTGCGCGTCACCTGGGTCCAGCCGGAGGACCTCGTCGGCCACGAGCTGCGCCAGGCGGCGCAGGACGGCCGCGACGCCTCCGCGATCGCCCG
Organism: Streptomyces sp. NPDC059875; assembly: GCF_042731085.1. Taxonomy (NCBI): domain Bacteria; kingdom Bacillati; phylum Actinomycetota; class Actinomycetes; order Kitasatosporales; family Streptomycetaceae; genus Streptomyces; species Streptomyces sp. NPDC059875. The sequence goes on along the minus strand of NZ_JBHWJZ010000016.1, from coordinate 52,692 downwards.
CCGCTGGCATGCGGCGGGCGGCCACCCCGCCCCGCCGACGGCCGGCGCGTCCCCGACCCCGCGCCCGGACCTGCGCGCCCTGGCGGAGCGCCTCCTGGACGAGCTCTCCACGCTGCCGAGCCCGCTCTCTCCCACGGAACCCACCCCCCTGCCCGCCATCCAGGCCCTGACGACCCCCCACACCCCCCACACCCCCTTCTCCCAGGCTCCGTCCGGGGGGACCCCCGCGCGCGAAGCCCCCGGTCTCGTCAGCGTTTCGGGAAGGGGCGGGGTGGGGGAAACCGATGCCCTGCTCGACCGGCTGCACGCCGCCTGGCTCGGGCGCGCCGCCGGGTGTCTGCTCGGCAAGCCCGTCGAGAAGCTCCCCCTCCCCGCCATCCGCGCTCTCGCCCGCGCCGCCGGCAACTGGCCCCTCACCACCTGGTTCACCGCGATCGGCGTCCCCCGCGACCTCCTCGCCGCCCACCCCTGGAACCGCCGGTCCGCCACCACCTCCCTCGCCGAGAACATCGACGGCATGCCCGAGGACGACGACCTCAACTACCCCCTCCTCAACCTGCTCCTCCTCCAGCGCCACGGCCGCGACTTCACCACCGCCGACGTCGCCCGTCTCTGGCTCGACGAACTCCCCGCCGGCCGCACCTTCACGGCCGAGCGCGTCGCCTACCGCAACCTCCTCGACGGCATCGAACCCCCGCTGACCGCCGTCCACCGCAACCCCTTCCGCGAGTGGATCGGGGCCCAGATCCGGGCCGACGTCCACGGCTGGACCCACCCGGGCGACCCGGCCGGCGCCGCCGCTCAGGCCTACCGTGACGCGGCGCTCACCCACACCGCCAACGGCGTCTACGGCGCCATGTTCGTCGCCGCGACGATCGCCACCGCCGCCACCGGCACCGCCGACGTCCACCGGGCCCTCGCCGACGGGCTCTCCGTCGTCCCGCCCCGCTCCCGGCTCGCCGCCGCCGTCCGCCTCGGCATCGAATCCGCCCGCACCACCCCCGACTTCGACGCCGTCGTGGACCGACTCCACACCACCCTCGGCGGGTATCACTGGGTCCATGCCGTCCCCAATGCCGCCGTCCTCGCCGCCGCGCTCACCCATGCCGACGGCGACTTCTCCCGCTCCATCTGCGCGGCGGTCTCCGGCGGCTGGGACACCGACTCCAACGGCGCCACCGCCGGTTCCGTAGCCGGTCTGCTCGCCGGCCACCCCGACCGGCTGCCCGGGCGCTGGACCTCGCCCCTCAAGAACCGGCTCTCGACCTCGATCCCGTCCTTCGACGGCATCGGCTTCGACGCCCTGGCCGAACTGACGTATCTGGAGGCAGTACGCCCATGACCAGCATCGTGGTGCTCGGCAGCACCAACATGGACCTCGTCGCCTTCGTGCCGAAGGCCCCCGCTCGCGGAGAGACCGTCACCGGCCGGGAGTTCCGCACGATCCCCGGCGGCAAGGGCGCCAACCAGGCCGTCGCCGCCGCGCGGGCCGGCGCCGACGTGTCGATGATCGGCGCGGTCGGCGCCGACGACTTCGGCGTACGGCTCCGGGCCGCGCTGGACGGGGCCGGGGTCGAGACCGATCTCCTGCGCACCGCCGAGGGCCCTTCCGGCACCGCGCACATCGTCGTCGACGACGCGGGCGGCAACGCGATCGTCGTCGTCCCCGGCGCCAACGGCACCGTCACCTCCCTCGACCACGGCGACGAGGCCCTGATCGCCACCGCCGACGCCCTGCTCCTCCAGCTCGAACTCCCCCTCTCCGCCGTGACCGCGGGCGCCGCCACCGCCCGCAGGCTCGGCGTCCGTACCGTCCTCACCCCCGCCCCCGCCCAGCCACTGCCTCCCGAACTCCTCGCCGCCACCGACCTCTTGGTGCCCAACGAGCACGAGGCCGCCGCGCTCACCGGCATCGCCGACCCGCACGGCGCCGCCGCCGCGCTGCTCACCCAGGTCCCCGAGGTGGTCATCACCCTCGGCGCGGCCGGCAGCCTCCACGCCGCCCGCGGCAGCGAGCCGTTCACCGTCCCCGCGCCCCGTGTCCGCGCCGTGGACACGACCGCCGCCGGGGACACCTTCGTCGGCGCGCTCGCCGTCGCCCTCGGCGAGGGCCGGCCCGTCCGCGAGGCCATGGCCTGGGCCTCGACCGCCGCCGCGCTCTCCGTGCAGCGCGAGGGCGCCTCGTCCTCGATGCCGTACCGCTCCGAGATCGACGCGGCCCACGACGCTCTCACCGGCCAGGAGGTCGACGCCGTATGACCCACCCCGAAAACGCGACGCTCCCTCCCCTCCACGGCCTGCGCGTCCTCGATCTCGCCACCCTCTTCGCCGGGCCCCTCGCGGCGATGATGCTCGGGGACTTCGGCGCCGACGTGATCAAGGTCGAGCACCCCCGCAAGCCCGACCCCTCCCGCGGCCACGGCCCGGCCAAGGACGGCGTCGGCCTGTGGTGGAAGGTCCTCAGCCGCAACAAGCGGGCCATCACCCTGGATCTCTCCACCCCCGGCGGCCGCGACACCCTCCTCCGGCTCGCCGCCGAGGCCGATGTGATCGTCGAGAACTTCCGCCCCGGCACCCTCGAACGCTGGGGTCTGGGCTGGGAGGAACTGTCCACCGTCAACCCGGAGTTGGTCCTGGCCCGGGTCACCGGCTTCGGCCAGTTCGGCCCGTACTCGCACCGTCCCGGCTTCGGCACCCTCGCCGAGGCGATGAGCGGCTTCGCCGCGATCACCGGCGAACCGGACGGCCCGCCCACGCTTCCCCCCTTCGGTCTGGCCGACTCGATCGCCGCCCTGGCGACGGCGTACGCGGTGATGACCGCGCTCACCGCGAGGACCACGACCGGCCGCGGCCAGGTCGTCGACATGGCGATCATCGAACCGATGCTCTCCGTCATCGGCCCCCACCCCCTCTGGTACGACCAGCTCGGTTACGTCCAGCCCCGCACCGGCAACCGCTCCCGCAACAACGCCCCGCGCAACACGTACCGCACCGCCGACGACTCCTGGGTCGCCGTCTCCACCTCCGCCCAGTCGATCGCCGAACGCGTGATGCGGCTGGTCGGCCGCCCCGAGCTGATCGACGAGCCGTGGTTCGCCGACGGCGCGGGCCGGGCCGCCCACGCGGACGTCCTCGACGAGGCGGTCGGCTCCTGGATCGCCCGCCACACCCGTGACGAGGCCATGGCCGCCTTCGAGAAGGCGGAGGCGGCGATCGCACCCGTCTACGACGTCCGGGACGTGATGGCGGATCCGCAGTTCCGCGCCCTGGACACCGTCACCGAGGTCCCGGACCCCGAGCTGGGACCGATCCGCATGCAGAACGTCCTCTTCCGGCTCTCCGAGACACCCGGCGCGATCCGCTGGGCAGGCCGGCCGCACGGCGCGGACACGGCCGAGGTCCTGGCGGAGCTCGGTCTCTCCCCGGCCGAGATCGGCGCCCTGCGCAGCGAAGGAGCCGTATGAGCGGTACGCCCTTCCCCCTCACCTGGCTGTACGCCCCCGGGGACCGTCCGGCCGTCGTCCAGAAAGCCCTGGTCTCGGGCGCGGACGTGGTGATCGTCGATCTGGAGGACGCGGTGGCCCCGGACCGCAAGGCGTACGCCCTGGCCGCCACCGTCGACCTGCTCGCCGACCCGCACCCCGTGCCGATCCACGTCCGCATCCACACACCACGCGACATCCCCCCTCTCGCGCCCCTCCCCGGGCTGAGCGGTTTCCGTGTCCCCAAGGTGACACACGCCACTGACATCCACCGGATCGCCGAGGCGGTCCCCGGCATCCCGCTCTTCCCGCTCCTGGAGAACGCACTGGCGCTCGAGCACGCCTACGCCATCGCGACGGCCGACCCCGCCGTGCACGGCATCGCGCTCGGAGAGGCGGACCTCCGCGCCGATCTGGGGGTACGGGACGAGTGCGGCCTGGACTGGCCGCGCAGCCGTCTCGTGGTCGCCGCCCGCGCGGCGGCCCTCCCGCCCCCGGCCCAGTCGGTCCATCCCGACATCCGCGACCTGGACAGCCTGGCGGCGAGCTGCGCGCGGGGCCGCGCCCTCGGCTTCCTGGGCCGGGCGGCGATCCACCCCCGCCAGCTCCCGGTCATCGAGCAGGCGTACCTCCCGAGCCCCGACGAGGTCGCGGCGGCAGAGGAGGTCGTCAAGGCGGCGGAGACGGAGGAAGGCGCGCTCGCCCTCCCCGACGGCCGCTTCATCGACGCGGCGGTCGTGGACGGCGCCCGCCGCGTCCTGACCCTGGCGGCGAGAGCCTGACGCCCGGCCAGTGCTCCGCCGGGCCACCGCCCGACCCGCGGCCGACGACTCCGCCCCGCGGGCCCGACCGCTCGGGCCCCGGCGGGGGCCCGTGGTTCCCTACCGCGAAGGGGCCGCCCCAGGACCTCTCGGTCCCGGGGCGGCCCCTTCGACGTCGTGCCTGCGGTCAGCTCGTGCCGGCCGCTCCGGCGCCGTTCCCGGCCCGCTCGGCGTCCGAGGTCCGCGGCGTGTCGCCGGGCTCCTCGGCCTCGGTGCCGCCCTCGGCCTCGCCGGTGCTCCCGGCCTCAGGGGCCTCGTCCTCGGCGTCCGTCCCGCTCTCGGCACCGGCGGCGGAGCCGCCCACCGCGGCCTTGTCCCGATCCGGCTCCACGATCTCTTCGCGGCCCGGGCGGACCCGCGACGAGATCACGATGTAGGCGACGGCCAGGACGAAGACGACGATCGCCGTCCAGACGTTCAGCCGCAGGCCGAGCACGTGGTGCGCCTCGTCGACCCGCATGTACTCGATCCACGCCCGGCCCGTGCAGTACGCGGCGACGTACAGCGCGAACGCCCGCCCGTGGCCCAGCTTGAAGCGGCGGTCGGCCCAGATGACCAGAAGCGCGACACCGATGCACCACAGCGACTCGTACAGGAACGTCGGGTGGTAGATCCCGGCCTCGCGGTTCGCTCCGGCGGAGATCTCCAGACCCCACGGCAGGTCGGTCTCCTTGCCGTACAGCTCCTGGTTGAACCAGTTGCCCCAGCGGCCGATGGCCTGGGCGAAGGCGATGCCGGGCGCGATGGCGTCCGCGTACGCCGGCAGCGGGATACCGCGCCGTCGGCAGCCGATCCAGGCGCCCACCGCACCGAGCGCGATGGCGCCCCAGATGCCGAGGCCGCCCTCCCAGATCTTGAAGGCGTCGACCCAGTTCTCACCCTCGCTGAAGTACAGCTGGTAGTCGGTGATCACGTGGTAGAGCCGGCCGCCGACGAGGCCGAAGGGCACCGCCCAGACGGCGATGTCGGCCACGGTGCCGGCTTTGCCGCCCCGGGCGACCCAGCGCTTGTTGCCGTACCAGACGGCGACGAAGACACCGATGATGATGCAGAAGGCATAGCCGCGCAGCGGAACCGGTCCGAGGTTCAGGACGCCGGTCGACGGGCTGGGAATGTAGGCAAGGTCCATGGCAGAACCGACGCTACCTTGCCGGGCGGGTGACACGGCAGCCCACCCGGCAACGTCTGCGTAACTAAGAGCGTCCGCGTGAACGAGGCCGTCAGCTCGCGGGCGAGGCCGTGCCCGCCTTCTTGCCCTTGTTCGCCTCGGCGACCCACTTCTTCAGGTTCTCCGGGGAGATCTGCTCGCTCCCCTTCGTCGGGAAGATCGATTCTCCGTTGAGGAGGACCGACGGCGTGCCCTGGAAGTCGCTGCTGCGGAAGGCGTCGTTCGACTTCCCCACCCAGCTGTCGTGCGTGCCGTCCTCGACACAGCTGCGGAAGGTGGGCGTGTCGAGCCCCGGTACCTTCGCCGCGAGTTCGATCAGCTTGGCGTTGTCGCCGAAGGCGTCGTCCGTCTCCTGCGGCTGGTTGATGTACAGCACGTCGTGGTACGCGGTGAACTTCCCCGCGTCCTGGGCGCACGCGGCGGCGTTCGCCGCGCGCAGGGAGCCGCTGCCGCCCATGTTCCCGTCGATGAGGGTGGCGAGGTGGTACTCGGTCTTGAGCGCGCCGGAGGCCTCGAGCTCGTGGATCGTGTCCCGGAAGGCGTTCTCGAAGGACGCGCAGGCCGGGCAGCGGAAGTCCTCCCAGACCGCGAGCGTCGACGGGGCGTCCGTCTTCCCCGTAGGGATGGCCGGCTTGTCCCCCTCGATCGCGCCGGTCGGGGCGACGACCGGACCCGCCTTGTCCGAGCCGCCGTCCTTGCCCCCGGTGTTGGCGGCGATCACGCCGACGACCGCGGCCAGGCCGAGGACGCCGACGACCGCGGCCGACACGATCAGGACGCGCCGCTGCTTCTCCCGGGCCTTCTCTCGCTCGCGCTGCTGCTGGAGGCGCTCCCGCGCGCTCCGATTTCCGTCACTGTTCTTCTGGCTCACGCCCTCAGCAACGAACCGGGGAGGCGCGTCCGCGCCTCCCCGGTCGTAGATCCACCCGAACGGGCTACGAAACTCGACGCACGCCCTCGGCGAGTTCGCCCGCCAGTTCCCTTACGGCGGCGAGGCCGGCGGCCTCGTCGTCGGCGTCGAGCATCCGCTTGACGAACGCGGAGCCGACGATCACGCCGTCGGCGAAGCTCGCGACCTCCTTCGCCTGCTCGGCGTTGGAGACGCCGAGCCCGACGCAGACCGGCAGATCGGCGGTGGCGCGGGTGCGGCGGACGAGATCGGCCGCCTCGGCGCCGACCGACTCCCGGGTGCCCGTGACGCCCATGAGGGAGGCGGCGTAGACGAAGCCGGAGCCGGCGGCCGTGATGGTGGCGAGCCGCTCGTCCTTGCTGCTCGGAGCGACGACGAAGACGGTCGCGAGGCCGTGCTTCTCGGCGTGCTCGCGCCACACGGCCGACTCCTGGACCGGCAGGTCGGGCAGGATGCAGCCCGCACCGCCGGCCGCGGCCAGCTCCTCGGTGAACCGCTCGACGCCGTAACGGTCGATCGGGTTCCAGTACGTCATGACCAGGACGGGCTTCCCGGTGGCCTGGTGGGCCTCCCGTACCGTCCGCATCACGTCCGCGATCTTGACGCCGCCGCGCAGGGCGATGTCGTCGGCGGTCTGGATGACGGGTCCGTCGAGGACCGGGTCGCTGTGCGGGAGACCGACCTCGACGATGTCGGCGCCGCCGTCGAAGACGGCCTTGATCGCCTCGATGCCACCGTCCACGGTCGGGAATCCGGCCGGGAGGTAGGCGATGAGAGCGGCGCGGTTCTCGGCCTTGGCCTTGGCCAGGGTGTCGCTGAGCAGCTGGATGTTCCCGCTCACTTGGTGTCCCTCCGGATCTCGCCCGCGCCGTCCTCGGCGGCGGCGTCGGCCTCGACGGGGGCCGCGTCGGTGTCGTACAGCCCGAAGTAGCGGGCAGCCGTGTCCATGTCCTTGTCGCCGCGCCCGGAGAGGTTGACGACGAGCAGGCCCTCGGGACCCAGCTCCTTGCCGACCTCCAGGGCGCCGGCGAGCGCGTGCGCGGACTCGATGGCCGGGATGATGCCCTCGGTACGGGAGAGCAGCCGCAGGGCCTGCATGGCGGCGTCGTCGGTGACGGCGCGGTACTCGCCGCGGCCGCTGTCCTTGAGGTACGCGTGCTCCGGGCCGATGCCCGGGTAGTCCAGGCCGGCCGAGATCGAGTACGGCTCGGTGATCTGGCCCTCGTCGTCCTGGAGGACGTACGACCGCGAGCCGTGCAGGATGCCGGGCTCGCCGGCGGTCAGCGTGGCCGCGTGCTCGCCGGTCTCGACGCCGTGGCCGGCCGGCTCGCAGCCGATGAGGCGGACGTCGGTGTCGGGGAGGAAGGCGTGGAAGAGGCCGATGGCGTTGGATCCGCCGCCGACGCAGGCGATGGCCGCGTCGGGGAGGCGGCCGGCGCGCTCCAGGATCTGGCGGCGGGCCTCGACGCCGATGACGCGGTGGAAGTCGCGGACCATGGCGGGGAAGGGGTGCGGCCCGGCGACGGTCCCGAACAGGTAGTGCGTCCGGTCCACGTTGGCGACCCAGTCGCGGAACGCCTCGTTGATGGCGTCCTTCAGGGTGCGGCTGCCGGACTTCACCGGGATCACCTCGGCGCCGAGCATGCGCATCCGGGCGACGTTCAGCGCCTGGCGCTGGGTGTCGATCTCGCCCATGTAGATGGTGCACTCGAGCCCGAAGAGGGCGCAGGCGGTGGCGGTGGCGACGCCGTGCTGACCGGCTCCGGTCTCGGCGATGACGCGGGTCTTGCCCATGCGCTTGGTGAGCAGGGCCTGGCCGAGGACGTTGTTGATCTTGTGCGAGCCGGTGTGGTTGAGGTCCTCCCGCTTGAGGAAGACCCGGGCGCCGCCGGCGTGCTCGGCGAACCGGGGGACCTCGGTGAGGGCGCTCGGGCGGCCGGTGTAGTTGACCATGAGGTCGTTGAGCTCGCGGGCGAACTCGGGGTCGGTCTTGGCCTTGTCGTACTCGACGGCGACCTCGTCGACGGCGGCGACGAGGGCCTCGGGGATGAACTTGCCGCCGTAGGCACCGAAGTAGCCCTCGGCGGTGGGGACCTGACCCTCGGGGTCCGGAATGAAGAACTCGCTGGACATGCGGTTGCTCCTCGCGGGGCGGGTGCCCCGATGACGTGCTTGATGGTGGTCACGTTATGCGCGCGACTCCCTCACGTACGGCAACGCCGTGACCGTCTCCGCGTCCCCCGCCCCCGTTGTGGGCATTCGTTCCGCTGGGGCGGAACGGGTGGGCACAACGGACGGCGCCCCTGCCGGGCCCAGGCTCCCGGTCCCTACGGTGCCCACGGGTGCGGCGCCCTCGGGGTGACGGTGGCACAGGGAGCGGACGCGCCCGCAAGGGCGCCGTCCCGTGTGCCCACCCGTCCCGCCCAGCGGGACGATTGCCCGCACGGGCGTGGCCGGGTTCGGCGGAGTGGCTAAGCGTTGTCGGTCGTGAGATCGCGCGCGGGGCGCGCGCGCCATCGCATGCCGTTGACCTGGCCCGGCTCGTCGCCGATCACGTACCGCACGCGGCGGCCGTGGACGCGCCGGGCGGGCGCCCGGCAGCCGCGCGGACGGCAGCCCCTGGCCAGCGGGGCGTGCGCCGGCGCGGCGGCGGTACGGAGCCGGGTGCGCATCGCGCGGCCGGCTGCCGGGTCGGTGACCGTCGCCGCGAGCACGCCGACGGCGCCCCGGGCGGCGTGGCCCGGGACGGTCGGAGCGGCGCGGCGCGGAGTCATGGCGGGGTCAGCTCCGGCCGTGGCGGAGGGCGGGGTGGGCGCCGGCGGCGACGAGGTCGGCGACGGCGGCCTTCGGGTCGCGGCCGGTCACGAGGGACTCGCCGACCAGGACCGCGTCGGCGCCCGCGTTGGCGTACGCGATGAGGTCGTGCGGCCCACGGACGCCGGACTCGGCGACCTTGACGATGCCGGCCGGGATCTCCGGGGCGACCCGCTCGAAGGTGGTGCGGTCGACCTTGAGGGTCTTGAGGTTCCGGGCGTTGACGCCGATGATCCGGGCGCCGGCGTCGACCGCGCGCTCGACCTCCTCCTCGTCGTGGACCTCGACCAGCGGCGTGAGACCGATGGACTCGGCGCGCTCGATGAGGGAGACCAGGGCCTCCTGCTCGAGGGCGGCGACGATCAGGAGCGCCAGATCGGCTCCGTACGCCCGCGCCTCCCACAGCTGGTACGCGGTGACGATGAAGTCCTTGCGCAGGACGGGGATGTCGACCCGGGCCCGGACGGCCTCCAGGTCGGCGAGGGAGCCGCCGAAGCGGCGCTCCTCGGTGAGCACGGAGATGACGGCGGCGCCGCCCGCTTCGTAGTCGGCGGCGAGGCCGGCCGGGTCGGCGATGGCGGCGAGTGCGCCCTTGGACGGGCTGGAGCGCTTGACCTCGCAGATCACCGTGACGCCCTCGCCGCGCAGTGCGGCGACGCCGTCCTTGGCCTGCGGCGCCTTGGCGGCGCGCTCCTTGAGCTCGTCGAGGGAGACCCGCGCCTGCCGCTCTGCGAGGTCGGCGCGCACGCCTTCGATGATCTCGTCGAGCACACTCACGCGAGAGGCCCCCTTCCGGGACGGTGATGGTGACGGTCGTGAAGATGAACCAGGTTCAGCCACGTCGATGGTATCCGCAGGACGGCGCGGGACCCGCATCCGGCCGAGGTGCGTCCCACCTGCTGGGACTTCGCGGGAGCGGTCACGGTGCGAGCACGGAGCCGAACGGCAGGTTCCGTACCAGCGTGAACAGGGCCAGGACGGCGCCGATCCCCCACCACCAGGCCGGGGCGATCGCGACCCTCATGGGGACGCCCCGGAACGCGCGAATCAGCCAGAGGACCATGACGGCGGCGAAGATCCCGTAGCCGACGACGGCGAGGGCGTTGGCCCCGAGGGCCGTGCCGAGCTCGCCGTGCACGAGGGCGTGGGCGCTGCGCAGGCCGCCGCAGCCGGGGCAGTAGAGGCCGGTGAAGCGGAGGAGCGGGCAGACCGGGTAGTGCCCGGGCTCGTTCGGATCGTTGGCACCGACATAGGCGAAGGCGGCGGCGACCCCGGCGAGCGTCCCGAGCGGCGCGAGCAGGCGCACCGCGAGCGGCCGCGGGGGCCGGGGGGCGTACGGCCCGCCGTGCAGCCCGGGAGGGGCTCCCGGCGCTTCGTGGCCGCGCCCACCGATCGCCGGGCGACCGGACGCCCCGGCGTGCAGGGCCTCGGCCGGGGTCCTCGCGGGGCCGGACGACGTCGAGGCACCCGCCTCCACGGCCTCGCCCCGGTCTCCCGCCGGCGCGGCGGCCGCGCGGCCGCCGGAAGCCGCGCTCCCCAGGCCGGGACCCGGCATCGGCCCTGTGGGGGCGGGCGCCATGCGGTCGCCGGCATTCGCCGTCCCTGGGCCCGGCCTCGGGTCGGACGGGATGCGTGCGGCTGAATCGTCGGTCACGGCGGCGGCCGTCGGCTTCGGGTCCACCCGGTGATTCTCGCCCCTGACGCGGAAAGGCGCAGCCCGGTATCGCCGGGCTGCGCCTTCGCGCGTGTCGTGCGTCGTGCGCGTCAGGCGCGCGCCTTCGCGGTCGCCACCTCGCGCGCGGCGACCACGGCCTCCGATTCCTTCGGCATACCAAGGCCCGCGACCTTCATCGCGAGGCCGATGACACCGCCGAGGAAGACGACCGCGATTCCGGCCCAGAAGCCGGCCACGTTGGCCGCCACCATGAAGACTCCGGCGATGCAGAAGCCGATGAAGGAGATGATGACACCGGTCCAGGCGGCCGGGGTGTGTCCGTGGGCGCTGCCCGCCATGAGTTGCTCCTCGTTGCTGTTGCTCGGTGGTGGCTCGGGGGTGAGGTCTCGCGTGCGAGGACACTCGTGCCACATTGTCCCGCACACCGGGGCGCGGGGATGAATCGGGGGTGGCGCGACGATCACGCGTCGCGCCGAGGTCGGCGCGCCGGCCCCGACGCGCAAGGTCCACGCGCTCGGCCCACGCGCTCGGTCCACGCGCTTGAGCCTCGGCGTTCGGTCTCCGTGCCCGGTCCGCGCCGCTCGGCCTCCGCGCTCGGGCCCGTACACGGGCTCCGCTCTCGGCCTCCATGCGCAGGCCCGTACTCGGGTTCCGCGCTCCGGCTCCGCGCTCAGTCCTCGTGTGTCGGGTCCTCGCCGCGGTCCAGGGCCTTCCACAGGTCCTCCGGCCGGTCGGACGCGGATGCGGGCGCGGGCGCCGCTCCGGTCGCCTTGCGCGGGGCGCGGGGCGTGCCGGATCGCTCGTAGCGGCCGCCCATCGCGGGCCAGCTCTTTCCGTACCGCAGGGCGAGGAGGCCCGCGGCGAGGATGAGCAGCGCCCCGACGGCGGTGACGTACGGCCAGGCCGTGTGGGTCAGGTCCGACACCGTCGCGGCGGTGTCGCCGGTGATCCGGGCGGCCTCCGCGTCCAGGGCCTCGGTGTCGGACGCGCCGAGGAACGCGGCGAGCGCCGCGCCCGCGCCGCTGAGCGCGAGCAGACCGGAGACGAGGGTGCGCCCGGCGCGGCGGACGGCGAAGACGGCGACGAGCGCGGCGAGGCCGACTATCGCGAGGGCCGTCGGCACGCCGGTGACGGCGCCGCCGTCGGCCTCCACCGGCACGGTGCCGCCGCCCACCGACGCCGTGCCCTCGGCCCAGATCTGGCCCGCGGACAGCAACACGACGGTGGCACCGAGGGCGCCGAGCAGGAGGGCCGCGGCCAGGCTGCGGCGGCCGCCGGACGAGGCGGCCGCGCCGCCCGCGCGCGCGGCTCGGGGCTGGGGTACGGGAACAGCACTCACGTACCCCACTATCCCTTACGCCGTCATGCGCCGTTCATCCGGTTGGCGGTGTGTACGGCGCGGAGTACCGCGGCCGCCTTGTTGCGGCACTCGTTGTCCTCGGCGACCGGGTCCGAGTCGGCGACGACCCCGGCTCCGGCCTGCACGTACGCGGTGCCGTCGCGGAGCAGCGCGGTACGGATCGCGATCGCCGTGTCGGAGTCACCGGCGAAGTCGAGGTACCCGACGCATCCGCCGTACAGCCCGCGCCGGGACGGCTCCAGCTCCTCGATGATCTGCATGGCCCGCGGCTTCGGCGCGCCCGAGAGCGTCCCGGCCGGGAAGCAGGCGGTGAGGACGTCGAACGCCGTCTTCCCCTCCGCGACCCGCCCGGTCACCGTCGACACGATGTGCATGACGTGCGAGTACCGCTCGATCGACATGAAGTCGACGACCTCCACCGACCCCGGCTCGCAGACCCGGCCGAGGTCGTTGCGACCGAGGTCGACGAGCATCAGGTGCTCGGCCCGCTCCTTGGGGTCGGCGAGCAGCTCCTCGGCGAGGTCGTGGTCCTCCTGCGGGGTGGCGCCGCGGTGCCGGGTGCCGGCGATGGGGTGGACCATCGCGTGCCCGTCCTCGACCTTGACCAGCGCCTCGGGGGACGAACCGACGACGTCGAAGCCGTTCTCGAAGCGGAAGAGGTACATGTACGGGGAGGGGTTGGTGGCCCGCAGCACCCGGTACACGTCGAGCGCGGAGGCGCCGCAGGGGGTCTCGAAGCGCTGCGAGGGGACCACCTGGAAGGCCTCGCCCGCCCGGATCCGCTCCTTGATGTCCTCGACGGCGTCCTGGTAGACCTCACCGCCCCACAGGGCGGAGAACTCCGGCAGTTCGGAGGCGGGCAGCGCGGCGGGGACGCTCGCGACCGGGCGGGCCAGGTCCGCCTGCATCGCGTCGAGGCGGGCGACGGCGTCCGCGTATGCCTCGTCGACGCCCGTCTCCAGGTCGTTGTGGTTGATCGCGTTGGCGATCAGCAGGACCGTGCCGTCCCAGTGGTCCAGGACGGCGAGGTCGCTGGTGAGCAGCATGGTCAGCTCGGGAAGCCGCAGGTCGTCGCGGGTGGAGTCGCCGATGCGCTCCAGGCGGCGGACGATGTCGTATCCGAGGTAGCCGACCATGCCGCCGGTGAAGGGCGGCATGCCGGACGCCAGGTCGCGCGGAGTGTGCAGGGCCTCGACCGTGGCGCGCAGCGCGGCGAGCGGGTCGCCGTCGGTGGGCACTCCGACGGGCGGGGTGCCGAGCCAGTGCGCCTGCCCGTCCCTGACGGTGAGGGTGGCGTCGCTGCGGACGCCGATGAAGGAGTAGCGCGACCAGGAACGGCCGTTCTCCGCGGACTCGAGGAGGAAGGTGCCGGGGCGTTCGGCGGCGAGCTTGCGGTAGAGCCCGACCGGGGTGTCGCCGTCCGCGAGGAGTCGGCGGCTGACAGGGATCACGCGGCGGTCGGCCGCCAGCTTGCGGAAGGTCTCGAGGTCCATGGCGGCTGACCTTACTGGGAGAGCGGGAGCACGTCGGCGTCGAAGCAGGTGCGCGCGCCGGTGTGGCAGGCGGCGCCGACCTGGTCGACCTTGACGAGCACGGTGTCGGCGTCGCAGTCGAGGGCGACGGACTTGACGTGCTGGACGTGCCCGGAGGTGTCGCCCTTGACCCAGTACTCCTGGCGGCTGCGCGACCAGTAGGTGCAGCGGCCGGTGGTGAGGGTGCGGTGGAGGGCCTCGTCGTCCATCCAGCCGAGCATCAGCACCTCGCCGGTGTCGTACTGCTGGGCGATGGCCGGGACGATTCCGTCCGGGCTGCGCTTGAGGCGGGCGGCGATGGCCGGGTCGAGATTGCTGCTCATGCGGCCATTGTGCCGTGGTCGGGGGGTGCGTCCGGTTGGGCGTCCACTGGGCGGACCGGGGGCAGCGGTCGTACGCTGGCGGGCATGTCGACCCATGCGAAGCGTGAACGCCTTCTGCTCGCCGATCTGTTGGAGGCGGCGGGGCCTGATGCCCCGACGCTCTGCGAGGGCTGGCGGACCCGCGACCTCGCGGCCCATGTGGTGGTGCGCGAGCGCCGACCGGACGCCGCCGCCGGGACGCTCGTACCGGCGCTGAAGGCGCGTCTGGACCGGGTGCAGGCCGAGTTCACCGAGAAGCCGTACGAGGAGCTGATCCAGCTCATCCGTACGGGGCCGCCGCGGATGTCGCCGTTCACCATCAAGCAGGTGGACGAGGGGGCGAACATCGTCGAGTTCTACGTCCACGCGGAGGACGTCCGGCGCGCCCAGCCGGACTGGTCGCCGCGCGAGCTGGACCCGGTCTTCTCGGACGCCTTGTGGTCCCGCCTGGAGAAGGGCGCCCGCCTCCTCGGCCGGAGGGCCCCGGTGGGTCTTGTGCTGCGCCGCCCGAACGGGCAGACGGCGGTGGCGCACCGCGGCACGCCGGTGGTGACGGTCTCCGGCGAGCCGGGTGAGCTGACGATGTTCGTGTTCGGCCGCCAGGACGCGGCGAAGGTGGAGCTGGACGGGGAGCAGGACGCGATCGAGCGCCTGCACGAGACGAAGCAGCTGGGGATCTAGGGGCCGGCTTCGGGCGGGACCGGCAGGCCCCGGGGGCGGGAGCGACGACCGAGCCCGCGCCCTTCGGGGTGCGGACGCACGCCTTGCCGGGTGAAACAGGAATGCGGACGCCCGCGCTCGGGGCGACACTCCACGGCTCTCGTGGAGTGTCGCCCCGAGCGCCATGTCGGCCTGCGCGCTCACCGGCATCACCGTGGCATCACTTTCGACGACAACGACGCTCTCAAGCATCCGTAGCGCCTCCGGCGCGCGCCACCCCATGCACCACGACCCCGGCGGGGCCCGAGGCTGCCCTGAGCCGCTGACCTGCACATTCGCGACCCCGTCCACGCCATGGCGCCACGGATGACACCGATGGCGCCACACACGCCTCGCAATGGCGCCATTCATGTGCCATGATGGCGTCACGGGCAGCGCACCCTCGGCCTCGCAGGCCGAGGGTGCGCGTTTCGCGGAGAGTCATCTAAGGGGTCGGATCATGGAGACAGCGCAGAGCCAGGAGCAGGCGGCACCCGGCGCCTTCACCGCGTTCGTACGCTTCGTGCTCTGCGGCGGCGGGGTGGGGATCGCCTCCAGCTTCGCCGTGGCGGCCCTCGCCTCCTGGATTCCCTGGGTCCTGGCCAACGCCCTGATCACCGTGGTCTCCACGCTCCTCGCCACCGAGCTGCACGCCCGCTTCACCTTCGGCGCGGGCGGGCGCGCGACGTGGCGCCAGCATGCGCAGTCGGCCGGGTCCGCGGCGGCCGCGTACGCGGTGACCTGCGTGGCGATGCTCGTCCTGCAGCAGCTGGTGGCGTCGCCCGGTGCGGTGCTCGAGCAGGTCGTCTACCTGTCCTCCTCCGCGCTCGCCGGTGCCGCGCGGTTCGCGGTGCTGCGCGTCGTCGTCTTCGCGCGGAACCGCTCGCGGGCCGCGGCCACCGTCCCCGCCGCCCGTCGCGCGCCCGCGGCCGTGCCCGCGACCATGCCCGCGACCGTGGCGGGCGCCTCGGCCCCGGCCGACCCCGCGGCGCTCTGCTACGCCGCCTGACCGTTCCGCCGGAAGCCCGCCCCCGGCAGCTCGGCGCTGCGCAAGGCCCGTACGGAGAGGCCGTACACGCCGCCGAGCGCACAGATCGCGGCGCTGGCGATGTACACCGGGACGAGCCCCCACAGACCCACCGCCGCGCCGACGAGCGGATAGCTCAGCGGGGCGACGCCCAGGCTGAAGAAGCTGGACACGGCCGTCACACGACCCAGGTACGCCGGGTCGCACTCGGTCTGGGTGAGCGCCCCGCACAGGGCGCCACTGAGGCCGGCGAGCAGGCCGACGGAGACGGACACGGCCACGGCGACGGGCAGGTGCGGGACGAGGGCGAGGGCGGCGATCGAGCCGGCTCCGAGGGTGATCGTCCAGGCCATGACGGCTCCGGCGCGGGGTATCCGGCCCCGCACGGTCAGCAACAGGGACGCGGCGCCCGCTCCCGTACCGAATCCGGCGAGGATCCAGCCGATGCCCGAGGGACCCCAGCCGCGCTCGTCGGAGAGGAGCGCGAGACCGACGTTGAGGGGGCCGACGAAGCCGAGATCGCTCAGTGCGACGACGATCATCAGCGGGCCGAGGACGCGGTGGCGGCGGATGTAGCGCAGTCCGTCGGCGAGGTCGCGCAGCGCGGTGCCGTCACGGGACGGCTCGCCGCCGGGCAGCGGGGCGATCCGGAGCGTCAGGAGGAGGGGCAGGGAGAGCGCGAAGAGGATTCCGGCCACGCCGAACGCCGAAGCCGGTCCGCCGAGGGCGACGGCGAGGCCGCCGAGCGGGGCGCCCAGGACGAGTCCGGCGCGGTAGGCGAGGCCGCGCATGCCCTGGACGCGGGCGAGTTGGTCGCGCGGGGCGATCCGGGGCGGCAGGGCGCCGACGGCGGGCAGGAAGAGCGCGTCGACGGTGCCGAAGACGAGGGCGACGGCGGCGAGCACCCAGAGTGCCGGGCTGGTCAGGAGGAGAAGCACGGCCACGCCGAGGACGACGAGGCAGCGGACCGTGTCGGAGAGGACGACGACGCGGCGCGGTCCGAAGCGGTCGGCGATCACTCCCCCGCCGAGCATGAGCAGGGCGCGCGGCACGGCGCTGACGGCCAGGACGAGCCCCGCCTCCGCGGGGGTACCGCCGCGGACCGCGGCCCAGGAGAGGGCGAGGTGGTAGACGCTGTCGCCGAGGGTGGAGGCGGTGTATGCGCCGAGCCAGCGCAGGACGTTGCCGTCGCGGTGGGCGGGGGCGGCGGCGGAGAGGGTCGCGGTGGCCGTCATGGGCGGTAGGGGAAGCCGTGGAGGTGGACGGCGACGTTCTCGCGGCCTTCGGTGTCGCCGGCGGCTTCGGCGGCACGCGCCTTCTCGTCGTACTTCCGCAGTACCGCGTCGAGTTCCTTGCCGAGTGCGGCCAGTTCGGCGGCGGTGAGGCGGGGCAGCCACTCGGAGCTGACGGAGGCGGAGCGCCACTCGTCGGACCACGTCAGCCGCTCGTCGAGGAAGCGCCGGTGAAGATCGGCGCGCTGTTCGTTGATGGTGCGGCCGAGGGCGTCGCTCGCGGCGACCAGCTCGGGGGTTCCTCTGACGTCCTCGTCCCGGATGCTGAACCCGTACGAGCTGGGCTGCCACCAGCGCTCACGGCCGTCCGTCGATTGGGTCTCGGCCTCCTCGATGAGGCCGTGGTCGGCGAGCTTGCGCAGGTGGTAGCTGACGAGCGAGACCGCCTCGTCGACCTGGTCGGCGAGCTGGGACGCGGTCGCCGTACGGGCCACGAAGAGGGCGCGGTAGAGGCGCATCCGCAGCGGGTGCGAGATGGCCTTGAGGGTGCCGAGATCGGTGATCCGGCGGTTGTCGGGCGAGGTCATGTCCCTGACGGTAGATAGGAAAGAAAACTTGCGCAATGGAAGTTGCGCAAATAAAGCTGTGCGTTCCGGAACGAAGAAGGGCCCCCGAAGGGGCCCTTCCGTGCGGCGGCTCAGCGGACCGGGTGGCCCGCCTCCCGCAGCGCGTCCTTGACCTGCGAGATCCGCAGATCGCCGAAGTGGAAGACCGAGGCGGCCAGGACCGCGTCCGCGCCCGCCTCGATCGCCGGCGGGAAGTCGGCGAGCCGGCCCGCGCCCCCGCTCGCGATCACCGGCACGGTCACGTGCTTGCGCACGGCCGCGATCATCTCGATGTCGTAGCCGTCCTTCGTGCCGTCCGCGTCCATCGAGTTGAGCAGGATCTCGCCCGCGCCCAGCTCGGCGGCCCGGTGCGCCCACTCGACGGCGTCGATGCCGGTGCCCTTGCGGCCACCGTGCGTCGTCACCTCGAACGACCCCGAGGCGGTACGCCGCGCGTCGACCGAGAGCACGAGCACCTGGCGGCCGAAGCGCTCCGCGATCTCACGGATCAGCTCGGGCCGGGCGATGGCGGCGGTGTTCACGCCCACCTTGTCGGCCCCGGCGCGCAGCAGCTTGTCGACGTCCTCCGCCGCACGCACGCCGCCGCCCACCGTCAGCGGGATGAAGACCTGCTCGGCGGTGCGGCGCACCACGTCGTAGGTCGTCTCCCGGTTGCCGGAGGAGGCGGTGATGTCGAGGAAGGTCAGCTCGTCGGCGCCCTCGGCGTCGTACAGCTTCGCCATCTCGACGGGGTCGCCCGCGTCGCGCAGGTTCTGGAAGTTGACGCCCTTCACGACCCGGCCGTTGTCCACGTCCAGGCAGGGGATCACTCGTACGGCGAGCGTCATGACGCCTCACTCCGATACGCCTCGACCTCGACCTCGACGACCAGACTCGGGTCGACGAAGCCGGACACGATGATCATCGAAGCCGCCGGGCGGACGGCGTCGAACAGCTCCTTGTGGGCGCGGCCGACCTCGTCCACGTCCCGCGCGTGGGTGATGTACATCCGGGTCCGTACGACGTCCTCCGGGCCGAGGCCGAGCTTCTTGAGCGCGTCGAAGGCCACGTTGAAGGAGTTGATCGCCTGCTCGTACGGGCCTCCGCCGGCGATCTGGCCGCCGACCACCGACGTGCAGCCGGAGACGAGGACCAGGCCGTTCGGCAGCTCCACCGCGCGGGAGTAGCCGAACTGCTCCTCCCAGGGAGCGCCGGTGACGACCTTCTTCACGCCGTCGGTCATACGGAAGCCACCGCCTCCAGGGCCTCTTCCAGGGTGAACGCCTTGGCGTACAGCGCCTTGCCGACGATCGCGCCCTCGACACCCAGCGGGACGAGCCCGGACAGGGCGCGCAGGTCGTCCAGGGACGACACGCCGCCCGAGGCGACGACGGGCTTGTCGGTCGCGGCGCAGACGTTCTTCAGGAGCTCCAGGTTCGGGCCCTGGAGCGTGCCGTCCTTGGCGATGTCGGTGACGACGTAGCGGGCACAGCCCTCGGAGTCGAGGCGGGCGAGCGTCTCGTAGAGGTCGCCGCCGTCACGGGTCCAGCCGCGGCCGCGGAGCGTGGTGCCGCGGACGTCGAGGCCGACCGCGATCTTGTCGCCGTGCTCGGCGATGACCTTGGCGACCCACTCGGGGGTCTCCAGGGCGGCGGTGCCCAGGTTGACGCGGGTGCAGCCGGTGGCGAGGGCGGCGGCGAGCGAGGCGTCGTCCCGGATGCCGCCGGAGAGCTCGACCTTGATGTCCATCGCCTTGGCGACCTCGGCGATCAGCTCACGGTTGTCGCCGGTGCCGAAGGCGGCGTCGAGGTCGACCAGGTGCAGCCACTCGGCGCCGGAGTTCTGCCACGCGAGGGCGGCCTCCAGTGGCGAGCCGTAGGAGGTCTCCGTGCCGGACTCGCCGTGCACGAGGCGCACGGCCTGGCCGTCGCGGACGTCGACGGCGGGGAGGAGTTCGAGCTTGCTCACAGCGTTCCGATCCAGTTCTTCAGCAGCTGGGCTCCGGCGTCGCCGGACTTCTCGGGGTGGAACTGGGTCGCCCACAGGGCGCCGTTCTCGACGGCCGCGACGAACGGCTCGCCGTGGGTGGCCCAGGTGACCTTGGGGGCGCGCATGTTGGGGTTGCCCACCTCCAGCGTCCAGTCGCGCACCGCGTAGGAGTGCACGAAGTAGAACCGGGCGTCGGCGTCGAGGCCCGCGAACAGCTCGCTGCCCTCGGGCGCCTCGACGGTGTTCCAGCCCATGTGGGGCACGACCGGGGCCTTCAGCGGCTCGACCGTACCGGGCCACTCGTCGAGACCCTCGGTCTCCACGCCGTGCTCGATGCCACGGGCGAAAAGGATCTGCATGCCGACGCAGATGCC
Organism: Streptomyces sp. NPDC059875; assembly: GCF_042731085.1. Classification (NCBI taxonomy): domain Bacteria; kingdom Bacillati; phylum Actinomycetota; class Actinomycetes; order Kitasatosporales; family Streptomycetaceae; genus Streptomyces; species Streptomyces sp. NPDC059875. The sequence goes on along the minus strand of NZ_JBHWJZ010000016.1, from coordinate 32,642 downwards.
CATCACGGGGCGTCCGCCGGCGAGCCGACGACCGACGATCCAGTCGCCGCGCGCACCCTTCAGCCCCTGCATGCAGGCGGAGAAGGCGCCGACGCCGGGGACGAGGAGTCCGTCGGCGTTCATGGCCCTGTCGTAGTCGCGGGTGATCTCGACCTCGGCGCCGACATGGGCGAGGGCCCGCTCGGCGGAGCGGACGTTGCCGAAGCCGTAGTCGAAGACGACGACCTTCTTGGGAGTACTCGCAGTGCTCATGCGGCTCATTCCCAGATTCCCTGAATCCGCAGGACGCCGGCGACCAGGCACATCACGGAGGCGATGGCGAGGACGACGATCACGCCCTTGGGCAGCTTCTGCTTGGAGAAGGAGTACACACCGCCGGCGAGGAAGAGCCCGACGACGATGAGGATGGTGGAGAGGCCGGTCATGGAGTTAGAGGGCGCCCTTCGTGGAAGGCAGGATGCCGGCCGCGCGCGGGTCGCGCTCGGAGGCGTAGCGCAGGGCTCGGGCCAGCGCCTTGAACTGGCACTCCACGATGTGGTGGGCGTTGCGCCCGTACGGCACGTGGATGTGCAGGGCGATCTGCGCCTGCGCGACGAAGGACTCGAAGATGTGGCGGGTCATCGTCGTGTCGTAGGAACCGATCATCGGCGCCATGTTCTCGGGCTCGGTGTGCACCAGGTAGGGGCGGCCGGAGAGGTCGACGGTCACCTGGGCGAGCGACTCGTCCAGCGGGACGGTGCAGTTGCCGAAGCGGTAGATGCCGACCTTGTCGCCGAGCGCCTGCTTGAAGGCGGCGCCGAGGGCGAGGGCGGTGTCCTCGATGGTGTGGTGCGAGTCGATGTGCAGGTCGCCGTCGGTCTTGACGGTGAGGTCGAACAGACCGTGCCGGCCGAGCTGGTCGAGCATGTGGTCGTAGAACCCGACGCCGGTGGCGACGTCGACCTTGCCGGTGCCGTCGAGGTCGATCTCGACGACGACGGAAGTCTCCTTGGTGGTGCGCTCGACTCTTCCAACGCGGCTCATGCGCTCTGCTCCTTCTTGACTTCACGTACCGCGTCGAGGAACGCGTCGTTCTCTTCAGGGGTGCCGGCGGTGACCCGCAGCCAGCCCGGTACGCCGTTGTCCCGGACCAGGACGCCCCGGTCGAGGATCTTCTGCCAGGCCTCGTGGGAGCCGGCGGCTCCGTCGAAGCGGCCGAACTGGACGAAGTTGGCGTCGGACTCGGTGACCTCGTAGCCGATCGCGCGCAGCTCGGCGACCAGGCGGTCCCGCTCGGTCTTGAGCTGTTCGACGTACCCGAGGAGCGTATCGGTGTGCTCCAGGGCGGCCAGCGCGGTGGCCTGGGTGACGGCGGACAGGTGGTACGGCAGGCGTACGAGCTGCACGGCGTCGACCACGGCCGGGTGGGCGGCCAGGTAGCCCAGGCGCAGACCGGCCGCGCCGAAGGCCTTGGACATGGTGCGGGAGACGACCAGGTTCGGCCGGCCCTCGATCAGCGGCAGGAGCGAGTCCCGGTGGCTGAACTCGACGTACGCCTCGTCGACGACGACGAGGGAGGGCTTGGCGGCCTGAGCTGCCTCGTACAGCGCGAGGACCGTCTCGGCCTCGACCGCCGTGCCCGTGGGGTTGTTGGGCGAGGTGATGAAGACGACGTCCGGCCGGTTCTCGGCGATCGCCTTCTCGGCCGCCTCGACATCGATGGTGAAATCCTCGTTGCGCGGGCCGGAGATCCAGCCGGTGCCGGTGCCGCGCGCGATGAGCGCGTGCATCGAGTACGAGGGCTCGAAGCCGATGGCCGTACGGCCCGGGCCGCCGAAGGTCTGCAGCAGCTGCTGGAGGACCTCGTTGGAGCCGTTGGCCGCCCAGACGTTCTCGACGGCGACCGGGTGCTTCCCGGTACGGGTGAGGTAGCGGGCGAGCTCGGTGCGGAGCTCGATGGCGTCCCGGTCGGGGTAGCGGTTCAGGCCGCGGGCGGCCTCGGCGACCCGCTCCGCGATCCGGGCCACGAGGGGCTCGGGCAGCGGGTAGGGGTTCTCGTTGGTGTTCAGCTGGACGGGGACGTCGAGCTGGGGCGCGCCGTACGGGGACTTGCCCTTGAGCTCGTCGCGGATGGGGAGATCGTCGATGCCGACGGTGTCGTACGAGGTCACTTGCCGGGCACCTTCCAACCGAACCGGGCCTTGAGCGCGGCACCGTGCGCGGGCAGGTCCTCGGCCTCGGCCAGCGTCACCACGTGGTGGGTGACCTCGGCCAGGGCGTCGCGGGTGTAGTCCACGATGTGGACACCGCGCAGGAAGGACTGCACGGACAGACCCGAGGAGTGGCAGGCGCAACCGCCGGTGGGCAGCACGTGGTTGGAGCCCGCGCAGTAGTCGCCGAGCGAGACGGGCGCCCAGGGACCCACGAAGATCGCGCCCGCGTTGCGGACCCGGTCGGCGCGGGCGGCGGCGTCGGCGGTCTGGATCTCCAGGTGCTCGGCGCCGTAGGCGTCGACGACCTTGAGGCCGTCCTCCAGGTCGCTGACGAGGACGATCGCGGACTGCTTTCCGGCGAGGGCCGGGACGATCCGGTCGTCGATGTGCTTGGTGGCGGCGACCTGGGTCTTCAGCTCGGCCTCCGTCGCCTCGGCCAGCTCCTCGGAGTCGGTGACGAGGACGGCGGCGGCCATCGGGTCGTGCTCGGCCTGGCTGATCAGGTCGGCGGCGACGTGCACGGGGTCGGCGGTGGAGTCCGCGAGGATCGCGATCTCGGTGGGGCCGGCTTCGGCGTCGATGCCGATGCGGCCCTTGAGGAGACGCTTGGCGGCGGCGACGTAGATGTTGCCGGGTCCGGTGACCAGGTTGACGGGGGCGCAGCCGGGCTCGTCCTCGGTGCCCTCCGTGCCGTACGCGAACATCGCGATGGCCTGGGCGCCGCCGGCGGCGTACACCTCGTCGACGCCGAGCAGCGCGCAGGCGGCCAGGATCGTGGGGTGCGGCAGCCCGCCGAACTCCTTCTGCGGGGGCGAGGCGATGGCGACGCCCTCGACACCGGCCTCCTGCGCCGGGACGACGTTCATCACGACGGAGGACGGGTAGACCGAGCGGCCACCCGGCACGTACAGACCGACGCGCTCGACCGGGATCCACTTCTCGGTGACCGTGCCGCCGGGGACGACCTGGGTGGTGTGGGTGGTGCGGCGCTGCTCGCGGTGGACGAGGCGGGCGCGGCGGATGGACTCCTCGAGGGCGGCGCGGACGGCCGGGTCGAGCTCGTCGAGGGCGCGCGCGATCGTCTCGGCGGGCACGCGCAGGCTCGGGACGCGCACGCCGTCGAATTTCTCCCCGTAGTCGATCACCGCGGCTGCGCCATGATGCCGTACGTCCTCGCAGATGGGCCGCACCTTCTCCAGGGCGGCTTCCACGTCGAACTCGGCACGGGGCAGCAGGTCGCGCAGTGCGCCACCCTCGGGGAGGGCGTCGCCGCGCAGGTCGATACGAGAGATCACGGGTCAATTCTCGCAGACGCCCCACAAGCGCCGGACGTCCGTATCACTGGCTGATACGAGCCACAGTGGCGTCTTGTCGCCACAGCTGACCGTTAGCGTTCAGTCCGTCACTCAGCGGGAAGAACGGCTGTACGAATCCAGGGAAGCGGGTTCGTGGAAAGCGAGGGGGCGGCAGTGACCGAGCCGCACGAGGACGGAATTCCGGACGGTCTCACGAGCCCGGAGCGGGCGATGTGGCGGGCCTTCCGGATCGGCAAGACCTGCGATCTGAGCGAGGGGGACACGGCGCGGGACGATCCCTTCGGCCCGCATGTGTGGGGCGACATGCGCAGTGTGCGCGCCGATGTGGTGGCTCTGCTGCTGCTCGACGGGCCGGCGGCGCGCCCCGGGCGGGTCGCGGCGCTCAAGCTGCGCGGGGTGCGGATCACGGGGGTGCTCAATCTCGCCGGCGGGACGATAGGTCCGTACGTGGAGTGGAACCGCTGCCGGTTCGACCAGGAGATCGTGCTGCCGGAGGCCCACTTCGGGACGGTGCGGATGGTGGAGTGCGCGATACCCCGCCTGGAGGCGGCCCGGCTGACCACGCAGGGCGATCTGCATCTGCCGCGCTGCCGGGTGGAGCGGGGCATCCGGCTCACGGACGCGCAGATCGGCACGGATCTGCTGATCAACCAGATCCGGGTGTGGCCGGACCGGCGCGGCCGGGCGATCACCGCGGACGGGTTGGCGGTGGCCCAGGACCTCCAGGCCGAGCTGATCGAGACGTACGGCGAGCTGAGTCTGCGCGGGGCGAAGGTGGGGGTGTCGCTGAGCCTGCGGGGCAGCGTGCTCCGCGGTGCGCAACAGCGTCGCGCGCTGAACGCACCGCAGCTGACGGTGGAGCGCTCGCTCTATCTGAACGCGGCGTGGGTGTACGAGGGCACGGGGAACGCCACGGCCACTCCCCCGTACGGCATCGGGTACACGCCGGTGCAGGGGGCACGGCGCAAGCCGGTCGAGTGCCACGGCGGGGTGCGGCTGGACGACGGCCGCTTCGGCGACGCGGTGGACCTGCACTACGCGCGGTTCGTGCTGGACGGGGCGCGGCGGGAGGAGGTGTCGCTGCGCCGGATCGTCACCCCGGAGCTGCGGTTCAACGGGGAGCCCCCGGAGGAGGGGCGGGTGGTGCTCAACGGGGCGAAGGTGGTGACGCTGATCGACCTCTCCACGAGCTGGCCGGGTCCTGGTGGCCTGTCGATGAACGGCTTCGTCTACGAGAACCTGGTGCCGTACGGGCACTTCCCGCTGGCGCGGCGGCTCGAGTGGGTCGCGGCGGCGACCCCGGAGTACGCCCCGGAGCCGTACGAGCGTCTGGCGACGGTGCTGCGCAACAGCGGGGAGGACGCGGACGCCCGGGAGGTGCTGCTCGCCAAGCAGCGTCGGCGCCGGGAGACGCTGCCGGTGGCCGGAAAGCTGTGGGGCTACCTCCAGGACTGGACGGTGGCGTACGGCTACCGGCCGGGGCGAGCCGCCCTGTGGATGGCGGTGCTGTGGGCGGCGGGGGCCGTGGCCTTCTCGCGCTACGAGCCGATACCGCTGAAGGCGGACGAGTCCCCGAAGTGGAGCGCCACCCTCTACGCGCTGGACCTGCTGCTGCCGGTGATCAACCTGGGCCAGGACGGCTACTGGCGCCTGGAGGGCTTCTGGCAGTGGGCCGCGACGGTGCTCATCCTCCTGGGATGGGTGCTGGCGACGACGGTGGCAGCGGGGGCGTCGCGGCTGCTGCGGCGGGGGTGACGGGGGGTGCAAGGGGGGCGGATTCTGCCGTCCCTCACCCCTTTCTTTACTCTGTCTTGACCTCATGCAGGACAACTTTCCCGCCGCTACCAAAGCTTCACAGTCCCCCACTGGCGCCGCCCTCACCTGCGGTTTTCAATGGTCCGCACCATGTCTTTGCTCCGCGCCCTGATCGGCACCGCCCGTGTCGTCCGGCATGCACCGCGGCTCGCCGCCGCCCTGCCGCCGGACGACGACGTGCTGCTCGACGCGCCGGACGACCGGCTCGCCCCGGCGCTGGTGGCGGCGGCGCTCGCCGATCCCGAGCCCGCCGCCAAGCTGCTCGCGACGACCCGGGACGCCGCCGAGTGGGAGAAGCGGGACCGGTACGTGGCGCGGCTCGCCACCTTCGCGTACAGCCGTGACGAGTGGCTGGCCCACTGGCTGGCCGTCTCGCCCCGCGACCCGGACGCGCTGCTGGTCAAGGCGGAGCTGGCGGTGCGCAGGGCCTGGGGCTCGCCGGCCCGCTCCGAGCGGTTGCGCGAGCTCGGGCCGCTGATCGACGCGGCCGCGGAGGCCTCGCCGCGCGACCCGGTGCCGTGGCGGCTCGCCCTGGACCACGCGCGGGGCACGCACGCGGGCCACGCGGCGTTCGAGTCGCTGTGGGAGCAGGCCGTGCGCCGCTCCCCGCACCACTACGGCTGCCATATCGCCGCGCTCCGGTATCTGTCGGCCCAGTGGTACGGCTCGCACCGCGAGTGCTTCGACTTCGCCGAACAGGCCGCCGAGGACGCGCCGCCCGGCCATCTGGCCCGGGCGCTTCCGGTCAACGCCGCCTTCGCCCAGCTCCTCGCCGGCGCCGGACCGGTACAGGAGGACCGGATCGACGCGGCGGCCGACCGGGGCATCGCGCTGTCGGCGGAGTATCCCGTGGGCGATCCGTGGCTCGCGGAGGTCCGCAACCTGCTGGTGTACGTGCTGCTCAGGCGGGGTCGCCAGGAGGAGGCGCTGGAGGAGTTCCGCAGGATCGGCCGGTACGCGACGTCGTTTCCGTGGGCGCTCGTCGGGGACGATCCGCTCGGCAGTTTCCTGGAGGCGCGGGACGCGGTACGGCTCGAAGTGGCCCGTACGATCCCGCTGCGCGGAGCCGGACGTGGACGGGCCGGACGAGGCGCGCCCGGCGGCCATTACGCTTGACCGCTGTGACCACCGCTCGCCTGCCTCTCTTCCCGCTCAACGCGGTGCTGTTCCCGGGCCTTGTGCTGCCCCTGAACGTGTTCGAGGAGCGTTATCGCGCCATGATGCGCGAGCTGCTCAAGACCGATGACACGGAGCCCCGTCGCTTCGCCGTCGTCGCGATCCGCGACGGCCGCGAGGTCGCGCCGACCGAGCCGGGGATGCCGGACCCGACGGCGCAGCGGGAGAAGGGGCCCGCCGCGGGCTTCGGCCCGGACCCCATCCAGGCGTTCCACCGGGTCGGCTGCATCGCCGACGCGGCGACGATCCGGGAGCGCGCGGACGGCAGCTTCGAGGTGATGGCCACGGGCACGACCCGGGTGAAGCTGCTGTCGGTGGATGCGAGCGGCCCGTTCCTGGTGGCCGAGATCGAGGAGATCCCGGAGGAGCAGGGCGACGAGGCGGGCACGCTCGCCGAGGGCGTGTTGCGGGCGTTCCGGAACTACCAGAAGCGGTTGGCGGGGGCGCGGGAGCGGTCGCTGACGACGAGCGAGCTGCCGGACGATCCCTCGGTGGTGTCGTACCTGGTCGCGGCGGCGGCGGTGCTGGACACCCCGGCGAAGCAGCGGCTGCTGCAGGCGCCGGACACGGCGACGCGGCTGCGGGAGGAACTGACGCTGCTGCGGACGGAGACGGCCGTCCTTCGGCACCTGCCGTCGCTGCCGGCGGTGGACCTGACGCGGGCGCCGACGAGCCCGAACTGACGAGGGATTCCTGTGGCGAAGAAGCAGAAGAAGCAGGCGGGCGGCACCCCGGCGACCGTCGCCCTGACGGCATCGGGGACCCCGTTCACGCTCCACGCCTACGACCACGACCCGGCGGTCCCTTCGTACGGCGAGGAGGCGGCGGAGGCGCTGGGCGTCTCCCCCGACCGGGTCTTCAAGACGCTGGTCGCGGACGTCGACGGCGAACTGACGGTCGCGGTCGTCCCGGTCGCCGGCCAGCTGGACCTGAAGGCCCTGGCCGCGGCGGTCGGCGGCAAACGCGCGGCGATGGCGGACCCGGCGGCGGCCGAACGCACGACGGGCTACGTCCGCGGCGGCATCTCCCCCCTGGGCCAGCGCAAACGCCTCCGCACGGTCCTGGACGCCTCGGCGACCACCCACGAAACGATCTGCATCTCCGCAGGCCGCCGCGGCCTGGAGGTAGAACTGCCCCCCACAGCCCTGGCCACCCTGACGTCAGCGGTAGTCGCCCCGATCGGCCGCGCCTGACGCTACAGCGGCGGCGACGCGAGGGCTGAGCCCCCGCCCCCGGCCAGGGGTTGGGCTCGCGGCGCGAAGCTGCCGCGGGGAAGGCGTCGCCGGCACTCCAGGCACACCGAAGCCGCGACACGCAGAGCGGAGCCCCCGCTCCGCGAGACCACGGCCAGCGCGCCCCAGGGCCCGGCGCCACCCTCCGCGACACGCAGAGCGGAGCCCCCGCTCCGCGAGACCACGGCCAGCGCGCCCCAGGGCCCGGCGCCACCCTCCGCGGCGCGCAGCCGCCGCTCCGCTCGCGGCGCGAAGCTGCCGCCTCTACGGCGACGCGGGCCCCGTGATCGCCCGCGGCGCGCAGCCGCCGCGCGCGGGTTCGGGGGCGGAGTCCCCGGTCTCGTCAGGGTTTCGGGGAGGGGTGGGGTGGGGGGAAGTCCCTCACGCACCCTGCGTCGGGCCCGTCGGCGACGGCCAGTCCGGCTCCGGGTCACGAGGGCCGAACAGGGCCGTCAGGGCCAGGTGGACGATCATCGCCGCGATCGGCCACGCCAGCATCCCCCCGGCCCACATCTCCAGCTTCAGCGGCGCCTCGAAGATCACGTTCGGCCCGACCTCCTTCGCGTGGGCCACCACATCGTGCGTCGGGCCCAGCAGCGTGCCCACGCCCCAGCCGAGGAGCGAACCCAGCACGCCCCCCACCGCGAGCCCCATCACCAGGGCCACGCCCCCGTGCCGGTGGAAGAGGAAGACGAGAGCCGCCGCCACCGCCCCGAACCCGAGCGCCAGCAGCACGAACGTGCCGTCCGCCCCGATCGCCGACTCCCCCTCGCTGTGCCGCAGGAAGACCGCCTTGCCGTCCGAGATCAGCGACACGCGCGGCGCGAGCCACAGCCACAGCAGCCCAAGCGCCGCACCCGCGACCGCCGAGACGGCGGTCACCACGGCGGCCTGCCGCAGCTCCTTAGCCGCGCTCGGCACGCCGTCGTCGCCCGGCAGCGGAGGATAGGGCGTGGACCAGCCGTGCGGCGCGGCGTCGTTCGGCGGCTGGTGAGGCGGTGTCAGAGGTGCGGTCACACCGCCATCGTGCCAGGTACACGTACGACCCGCCTCAGCGGATCGTCAGCGGACCGCCGCCCGCCGATACGCCCACGTCGCCACCGCCAGCGACACGACCCCCACCACCCCGCACACCGCGAGGTCGAGCCCGACCGCCGCCCAGTCCGGGTGCGGTTCGAACGTCCGGGCCAGGGCCTCCACCCCGTACGTCGACGGCAGCAGGTCCCGCGCCCAGCCGATCGGCTCCGGCAGCCGCTCCGCCGGCAACACCCCGAGCAGCAGCGCCGCCGACATGCCCAGCTGTCCGAGCAGCGTCGCGAGTTCCTGCCGCGGCGCGAGCAGCCCGAGCGCCGCGCCCAGCCCGGCCAGCGCGGCCCCGGCCAGCGGCACGACCGCCGCGAGGATCCACAGGTGCCCGAGCGGCAGCCCGAAGAGCAGCGACCCGATGACCGCCGTCACGACGGTCCCCGGCACGGTGAAGGACGCGTACGCCCCGGCCGCCCCGAGCACGACCGACGCGGGCGGCACCGGCAGCGTGGCGTAGTGGTCGAGGCCGCCGGTGGCCCGCAGCTGCCCGAAGTACTGGGCGAGCAGGTTGAGCGCGACGAAGGCGACCACGAGGACCGACGAGCCCGCCACGACCGCCCGCGCCTCCGACCCGCCGTCGACGACGCCCCGCATCAGGACCATGATCCCGACGGACTGGAACGTCGCCACGAACAGCAGCGGGATGCGGGAGACCCGGGCGCGCGAGAGCTGCGCGCGGTACACGGCGACGAGGGCCGGCAGCAGCCGGGCGCGCGGCGCCAGCGGCGCCGCGGCGTCGGCGGCCGGTGCGCCGGGAGCCCGGGCCGGCGCGGCCTGGGCGGGCACGATACTCACTCCGTACAGCTCCTCAAGCCTTGACCAACCCCTGCGTCTCCCCGCCCAGCGCCAGATACACGTCCTCCAGGCTCGGCGTGGCCAGCGTGAAGTCGTCCAGGGCGGCGAACGCCGCCCCGCCCGTCACCGCCGCGACCGTCGCCCGCGCCTCGTCCGGGGCCAGCCGCAGGGTCCAGCGCCGTCCCGACTCCTGTGCGAGCCCGCGCAGGGCCGCGACCTCGGGGACCTCGAGCGGCGCGCGCTCGCGCCAGACCAGGTCGACCCGGACCTCGCCCGCGACGCGTTCCTTGAGCCCGGCCGGGGTGTCGCAGGCGATGACCCGTCCCCGTTCCAGGACGGCGACCCGGTCGAGTACGGTCTCGGCCTCGATCACGTTGTGGGTGACGAGCAGCACGGTGGTGCCGTGCTCGGCGCGCCGCCGGTCGACGGCGGACCAGACGGCCCGCCGGGCGATGGGGTCCATCCCGGTGGTGGGTTCGTCGAGGACCAGGACCGGTCGCTCGCCGACCAGGGCGGCGGCGACGCACGCGAGCCGGCGCTGTCCGCCGGAGAGCTTTCTGAGGGGGCGCCCGGCGAGCTCGGTCAGGCCGAGCTCGTCCAGGACGGCGTCCTTCTCGGCCCGCGCGTCCCGTGCGGTCAGCCCGCGCAGCCGCGCGGTCGTCTCGGCGGCCAGCGCGACCGTCAGCTCGTCGAGCGCGGTGGACTCCTGGCCGAGGTAGGCGAGCAGCCGCGCGGCGCGCTCCGGGTGGCGTACGAGATCGTGGCCGAGCAGTTCGACCGTGCCGGAGTCGGGGCGCATCAGCCCGGTCAGCTGCCGTACGAGAGTGGACTTGCCGGCTCCGTTGGGGCCGAGCAGGCCGAAGATCTCGCCGCCGCGCACATCGAGGCTGATTCCGTCGGTGGCGCGGATCGCAGGGGTCGCCGGCGCCCCGCGCCGGGCGCGCGCGGCGGGGTACGTCTTGACCAGATCCCGCACCACGCACACCGTACTCACGGGGGAAGAGCCTACGGGGTCCGTCGGCCTACTCCCCCGCGGGGGCGCGTTCCGCGGCGGCGCGGACGTCGATCTCGCGCCAGAACCCGGCCCGGATCGCGTACCGGTCATGCTCGTCGATCTGGTCGTCCTTGTGGGCGAGCAGGCCGAACCTGGCCGCGTACCGGAGCAGTTCGCCGTCGATGCGGTGCGGGATCCGCGGATACATGAGGGAGAGCTTCTGGACGTGGCTCTGCTCGGGGAGCCGCTCCATCCAGCGGCGGGCGAACACCTGCCCGACCTCGAAGGGGTCGCCGCCGACCGTGGTGATGTCCTCCTCGCGGTCGGCCCAGCGCTGCTCGGCACTGGTGAGCTGGGCGAGGGTGGGCAGCGAAGCGGTCTCGGGGGGCTCGCCGAGTGCGCTGCCGGGGCGTTCGATCCAGCCCTTGTCGGAGGACCAGCGCAGCGTGGCGTTGGCGGCCGGCGGGGTGACCGGGGCACCGGGGCCGCGCAGTCCGGCGAGGTCCTTGGGGGTGGGGACGACCTTGCCGGTGGCGGGTGCGGGCACGCCGCTCGCCGAGCCGTTCTCGGCGGGCGCGGGTGCCTCGGGGGCCGGTGTCCGGTTGTGTACGGAGGCGGCTGCCGCGGCCGCCGCTTCGGCGGCCCGTTCGGCGGAGGCGGCGAGCGCCGACTCGGGGAGCGGGGCGGAGAGGATCGCGGCGATCTCGGGGCGCGGGGCCGGCGGGGGTGCGCAGATGCCGGTGAGGTCCTTGGCGCGGACGGCCCGGGTGATCCAGGCCCGGTCGAGGACACGGCGTTCGTCGGCCTCGGCGACGAGGTCCTCGGACTGGTTGTAGTCACCGTCGGCGGCCTGCACGGCCCAGAGGTGGACGGCCACGCCGTGCTCCTTGGCGGACATCAGACCGGGCAGCAGATCCCCGTCGCCGGTCACGAGGACCACATCGGAGCAGGCGCGATTTCTGGCCAGCTCGGTGAGCTCGGCGTGCATGGCCGCGTCGACGCCCTTCTGGGCCCAGCGGCCGTCGCTGCGGGTCAGGGCTCCGAGCCGGACCGTGACCCGGGGCATCACGCGCAGCCTGCGGTGTTCGGGCTGGGGCACCCGGTCGGGTGCGCCGTCGAACCAGTAGATGCGCAGCAGGGGCTGTTCGGTGTCGGCCTCGGCCCGTTCGCGCAGGCCCTGGATGAGCGCGGCGTGGTCGACGGTGATCCGGGAGCGGGCCGGTTCCCCGGCGAGGAGGCTCGCGGCGGCGCCCAGCAGATAGCCGGCGTCCACCAGAACGACGCAGCGGTCCACGTGTTCCACCTTCTTTCGGGAACCTCGGGATCGGAAGTTGCTTCGGATTTCCCCCGAGTCTGCCCGACCGTCGGGAGGTTGACGGCCGGAACTGGATCATCGGCGTGGCGAATGTCACTCCGCGCCCCGCTCACTGTCGGTAATGATCCAAAATGCGGCGGTTCACCCCGTGTGTGAGTCTGACAGCGGCCCTGGCCCCGAGTTCCCTTTGAGGAGGCATCACCATGGCCAAGAACAAGAAGCAGGACCGCAGTCAGCAGCGCGGCTCGCAGGCCGAGCGAGGCGCCGAGCAGGCTCAGCAGTCCTCGATGGAGTCGCAGGCGGAGCAGCGCGCCTCGCAGGTGACTCCCGGTGACATGGCTCGCAAGGGTCGGCAGAAGCGCTTCGGTCACAACTGATCGCGCACAACCCCGGAAGGGGCGCACCCGTGACGACGGGCGCGCCCCTTCCGCGCGGGTGCCGGACTCTCGGCCGGTACGACTCTCGCCGGTACCACTCTTCGCCGGTACGACCGCCGGCCGCTAGCCGGCCAGGCAGGACGGGCCGAGCAGCACCTTCAGATCGCCGAAGAGGGCGGGATCGGGCTGGACCCGGTGCCGGTCGAGCCGCAGGACGGTCGTCTTGCGCGGGCCCTGGAGCTTGATCCGCACCTCGGTGTTGCCCTTGTGGTGCCCCAGGATCTCGCCCAGGCGGCTGACCATCGGCGGGGTGACCTTCACGGTGGGGATGGTCAGGACGACGGGCGCGTTGGTCCCGGCGTTCGACAGGTCCGGGACCATCAGCTCCATGGCGACCAGCCGGGGCACGTCCTCGCGCTTGTCGAGGCGGCCCTTCACGAAGACGACCGTGTCCTCGACGAGCTGGGTGGAGACCAGCTGGTACGTGGCCGGGAAGAACATGCACTCGATGGAGCCGGCCAGGTCCTCGACGGTGGCGATGGCCCAGGCGTTGCCCTGCTTGGTCATCTTGCGCTGGAGGCCCGAGATGATGCCGCCGATGGTGACGACCGCGCCGTCCGCGTGCTCGCCGCCGGTGAGCTGGGAGATCGCCGCGTCCGTCTTGTCGGACAGGACGTGCTCGATTCCGAAGAGCGGGTGGTCGGAGACGTAGAGGCCGAGCATCTCGCGCTCCTGGGCGAGCAGGTAGGACTTCTCCCACTCGACGTCGGAGAACTCGACGTCGAGGCCGAAGCCCGGCTCGTCGGTCGCCTCGTCGCCCATGCCGCCGAAGAGGTCGAACTGTCCCTCGGCCTCCTTGCGCTTGACCGCCACCACGTTGTCGATCATCGGTTCGTGGTGGGCGACCAGGCCCTTGCGGGTGTGGCCCATCTCGTCGAAGGCGCCGGCCTTGATCAGCGACTCGATGGTCCGCTTGTTGCAGACCACAGCCTCGACCTTGTCGAGGAAGTCGGGGAAGGTGGAGTACTTCCCCTTCGCCTTGCGCGATTTGATGATCGACTCGACGACGTTGGTGCCGACGTTGCGGACGGCGGAGAGGCCGAAGAGGATCACGTCGTCGCCCTGGGCGGCGAAGTTCGACTCGGACTCGTTGACGTTGGGCGGCAGGACCTTGATGCCCATACGGCGGCACTCGTTGAGGTAGACCGCGGACTTGTCCTTGTCGTCCTTGACCGAGGTCAGCAGACCGGCCATGTACTCGGCCGGGTAGTTGGCCTTCAGGTACGCGGTCCAGTAGGAGACCAGGCCGTACGCGGCGGAGTGCGCCTTGTTGAAGGCGTAGCCGGCGAAGGGGACCAGCACGTCCCACAGGGCCTGGATGGCCTCGTCGCTGTAGCCGTTCTTCCGGGCGCCGGCCTGGAAGATGGTGAAGTTCTTCGCCAGCTCCTCGGGCTTCTTCTTGCCCATCACGCGGCGGAGGATGTCGGCCTCGCCGAGGGAGTACCCGGCGATGATCTGGGCGGCCTTCTGCACCTGCTCCTGGTAGACGATCAGGCCGTAGGTGACCGCGAGCACCTCTTCGAGCGGCTTCTCCAGCTCGGGGTGGATCGGGGTGATCTCCTGCTGCTTGTTCTTGCGCAGGGCGTAGTTCGTGTGCGAGTTCATGCCCATCGGGCCCGGCCGGTACAGGGCGGACACGGCGGAGATGTCTTCGAAGTTGTCGGGCTTCATCAGCCGCAGCAGCGAACGCATGGGGCCGCCGTCGAACTGGAAGACACCGAGGGTGTCACCGCGCTGGAGCAGTTCGAAGGTCTTCGGGTCGTCCAGCGGCAGGGCCAGCAGGTCGAGGTCGAGCCCCTTGTTGGCCTTCACCATCTTGACGGCGTCGTCCATGATGGTCAGGTTTCGCAGGCCCAGGAAGTCCATCTTCAGCAGGCCGAGCGACTCGCACTGGGGGTAGTCCCACTGCGTGATGGTCACGCCGTCCGTGTGCCGCACCCAGATGGGGGCGTGGTCGACGATGGGCTCGCTGGACATGATCACGCCGGCCGCGTGCACACCCATCTGACGGACGAGGCCCTCCACACCCTTGGCGGTGTCGATGACCTTCTTCACGTCCGGCTCGTTCTCGTACATCGCCCGGATCTCGCCCGCCTCGCTGTAGCGCGGGTGCGAGGGGTCGGTGATGCCGTTGAGGTCGATGCCCTTGCCGAGGACGTCGGCGGGCATCGCCTTGGTGAGCCGGTCGCCCATGGCGTACGGGTAGCCGAGGACACGGGCCGAGTCCTTGATGGCGTTCTTCGCCTTGATCTTGCCGTACGTGCCGATCATGGCGACCTTGTCGGAGCCGTACTTCTCCGTCACGTACCGGATCACCTCGACGCGCCGACGCTCGTCGAAGTCGATGTCGACATCGGGCATCGAGATGCGCTCGGGGTTGAGGAAGCGCTCGAAGATCAGTCCGTGCGGGATCGGGTCGAGGTCGGTGATGCCCATGGCGTACGCGACGATCGAGCCGGCCGCGGAGCCTCGGCCGGGGCCGACGGCGATGCCCTGCTTCTTGGCCCACATGATGAAGTCGGCGACGACGAGGAAGTAGCCGGGGAAGCCCATCGAGATGATCGTGTCCATCTCGTACTCGACCTGCTTCATGCGGTCGTCGGGGATGCCGTCCGGGAAGCGGCGCTGCATGCCGCGCATGGTCTCCTCGCGGAACCAGGAGACCTCGGTGTAGCCCTCGGGGATGTCGAACTTCGGCATGAGGTTCTTCTCGACGAACATGCCGTCGGTGCTGACCTGCTCGGCGACGAGCAGCGTGTTGCGGCAGCCCTCCTGCCAGGCGTCCGAGGAGTCGACGGCGTACATCTCGTCCGTGGACTTCAGGTAGTAGCCGGTGCCGTCGAACTTGAAGCGGTCCGGGTCGGAGAGGTTCTTGCCGGTCTGGATGCACAGCAGCGCGTCATGGGCGGTGGCCTCGTGCGCGTACGTGTAGTGCGAGTCGTTGGTGACCAGCGGCGGGATGCCGAGCTTCTTGCCGATCTCCAGGAGCCCGTCGCGGACCCGGCGCTCGATCTCGATGCCGTGGTCCATCAGCTCCAGGAAGTACCGGTCCTTGCCGAAGATGTCCTGGTACTCGGAGGCGGACTTCAGGGCCTCGTCGAACTGGCCGAGGCGCAGCCTGGTCTGCAGCTCGCCGGAGGGGCAGCCGGTGGAGGCGATCAGACCCTCGGACCACTGGGAGATGGTCTCCTTGTCCATCCGGGGCCACTTCTGGAGCCAGCCCTCGGCATAGGCGTCGGAGGAGAGCCGGAAGAGGTTGTGCAGTCCGGTCGCGTTCGCCGCCCAGATCGTCTTGTGGGTGTAACCACCCGAACCGGAGACGTCGTCCCTCTTCTGGTGCGGCTGGCCCCACTGGATCTTCCGCTTGTTCCGCCGGGACTCCGGGGCGACGTACGCCTCGATGCCGATGATCGGCGTCACGCCGGCCTTCTTCGCCGAATGGAAGAAGTCGTACGCCCCGTGCAGGTTGCCGTGGTCGGACATGGCGATATGGGTCATGCCCATCTCGTTGCACGCGTTGAACATGTCCTTGAGCCGCGCGGCACCGTCCAGCAGCGAGTACTGGGTGTGTACGTGAAGGTGCGTGAAGGGCGGCTTGGTCACGGCGGGAGGCCTCCGATGAAGTTTTGGGGGAACAGCGTGGAAGTCTACGTCTCCGGACTGACAGTCGCGGGGCACTCGGCGGTACGGTCGCGCGTTGAGAGACTCGGAACACCTGTCCCAATTGTCATGAACAGTCTTGCACCAGGAGGCGCCCCCGATGTCGGTCCCCCAGCCCACCGCCGCCGAGCGCGGTGAGCAGATACTCGCCGTCTTCGACACCGCCTTCGGTGAGCTCCTCGCCGCCGACCCCGCCGCCTTCCGCGTCAAGTTCCGGAAGATGGCCGGCTCCGCCTTCGCCTTCTACCGGGGCACGGCGTGCCTGTTCTACGCCGACCTGGAGCAGGAGCACGCAGGGCGGGCGGGCGGGAACACACCCAGTGGTCCGTACCTGGACGAGCGGACCGGCCGGGTGTGGATCCACGGCGATCTGCACGCCGAGAACTTCGGCACGTACATGGACGCCAACGGCCGGCTGATCTTCAACGTCAACGATTTCGACGAGGCGTACGTCGGCCCCTTCACCTGGGACCTGAAGCGGCTCTCCGCCTCCCTCGCCCTGATCGGCTACACGAAGGCGCTCAGCGACGAGCAGATCACGGAGCTCGTACGGATCTACGCCGCGGCCTACCGCGAGCGGATCCACGCCCTGGCGGCCGGGGCGAAGGACGACGAGGTGCCTCCGTTCACCCTGGACACGGCCGAGGGCTCGCTCCTCGACGCGCTGCGCGACGCCCGCTCCCTGACCCGCTTCGGGCTCCTGGAGTCGATGACCGAGATCCGTGAGTTCGAGCGCCGCTTCTCCGCCGGCGGCGGCTCCATCGAGCTGGACGCGGCGACCCGCTACAAGGTCCTCGCGGCCTTCGACGGCTATCTGGAGACCCTGCCGGAGTCCTCGCTCGCGCGCCCCGACTCGTACCGCGTGAAGGACGTCGTCGGGCGGCGCGGGATCGGCATCGGCTCGGCCGGCCTCCCGTCGTACAACATCCTCCTGGAGGGCAACAGCGACGCCCTGGAGAACGACGTCGTGATCTACATGAAGCAGGCGCAGACGCCTGCCGTCTCGCGCCATGTGACGGACGCGGCGGTACGGGAGTACTTCCAGCACGAGGGCCACCGCACGGTCATCTCCCAGCGGGCCCTCCAGGCGCACGCGGACCCGTGGCTGGGCTGGACGGAGCTGGACGGCTCCGGACAGCTGGTGGCGGAGGTCTCGCCGTACGCGGTGGACCTGGACTGGTCGGACATCGACGACCCGGGGGAGATCGCGGCGACCGTGGCCGACCTCGGCCGGGCGACGGCGACGATGCACGCGGCGGCCGACGACTCCAGCGGCCACTCGCTGGTGCCGTTCTCGACCGAGCGGGCCATCGACGCGGCGATCGCCGCCGACGAGGAGGGCTTCGCGGACCTGCTGGTGGAGTTCGCGCACAGCTACGGGGCACGCGCGCGTGCGGACCACCAGATCTTCGTGGACCTGTTCCGCAACGGCCGGATCCCGGGCCTCTAGGCCGCTCACAGCCTTCTCTTAGGAGGCTCTTACCGGAAGGCATGGCACACTTTCCAGGCTATGGACATATCGGGGACGCGGCTCAGGGGGCTGCGGGCGGCGCTCTTCACGGCACTGGTCGTGACGCTGTCCGCCGGCTCGCATGTGCTGCTGTCCCGGGTGCCGCTGCCCCTGCTGACCGTGGGGCTGCTCTCGGCCGTCGTGTTCGCCGTGGCGTACGCGCTGGCCGGCCGGGAGCGCGGCTTCGGCGCCATCGCCGGGCTGCTCGTCCCGCTGGAGCTGGCCGCCGACACGGTCTTCACCACCGGCCAGGCGGTCTGTTACGGCCCCGCGGGCGGCCCCGTCGCCGGTTCGCTGCGCGCGGTGGGCGTGGACGTGCTCTGCGGCGACGCCGTGGGCACCCCGCTGCCGGGGGTCGCCGCTCCGGAGAGCGGCGCCGCGGCCGCCCTCCTGAACTCCCCCGACCCGGCCCTGCCGTGGCTGCTGCTCGCCGCCCATGTGTCGGTCGGGCTGTTCGCGGCGGCCTGGCTGCTCCACGGCGAGCGGGCGCTGGCCCGGCTGCTCGGCGCCGTGGCCGCCTTCGCGTTCCGGCCGCTGCTGCTGGTCGCCGCGTTCCTCGGCACCGCCCGCTCGGCCCGCGGGCGCGGCGGGCGTCCCGTGGACCGGCCGCGCCGGTCCCGTACCCGCCTTCTCGTGCACTCCGTCGGACGGCGGGGACCGCCGTGCCCGGGCTTCGCCCTCGCCTGAGCACCACAGCCCCCAGCCTTTCGCCCTTCCGGGCTCTCGACTTTTCACGGAGATCACGATCATGAGCGCACGCAACAGCCAGGCCAACAAGGCGGCCGCCCGCGAGCGGCTGCGCATCGAGCGCGAACGCCAGGCCAAGAAGGAGAAGGCGCGCCGTCAGGTGACCGTCGCCGTGTCGGCCGTCGCGGTCCTGGCGGTCGCCGGCGGTGTCGGCTACGCCGTCGTCCAGGCCAACAAGCCGTCCCAGTGGGAGGCGGCGGCCAAGGCGTCGAGCATCACCGCGCCCAAGAACACCGAGGGCACGAACGGCACGACGGTCGTCGTCGGCAAGTCGACCGCGAAGAAGACGCTGGAGATCTACGAGGACTCGCGCTGCCCGGTCTGCGCGACCTTCGAGCAGCAGGTCGGCGCGACGGTCGACAAGGACGTCGAGGCCGGCAAGTACAAGATCAAGTACGTCGGCGCCACCTTCATCGACAACGTCGACCAGGGCGAGGGCTCGAAGAACGCCCTGTCGGCGCTGGGCGCGGCGCTGAACGTGAGCCCCGAGGCGTTCATGACGTACAAGTCGGCGCTCTACTCCGCCCAGTTCCACCCGGAGGAGAGCCAGGACAAGTTCGCGAAGGACTCCTACCTCCTGGAGGTCGCGGACTCGGTCCCGGCGCTGAAGGGCAACGCGGAGTTCAAGAAGAACGTGGAGAGCGGCACCTTCGACGCCTGGGCGATGAAGATGTCCGCGGCCTTCGACGCCAGCGGGGTGAAGGGGACGCCGACGCTGAAGATGGACGGCAAGACGCTGACCGCCGAGGGCAGCGAAAACCCGCCGCTGACGGTGGAGCAGTTCAACGCCGCGCTCACCCCGGCGCTCAAGGGCTAGCCCTCGAGGTGACGGCGCACGGGTCCGTGGGAGCCGGTTCTCCCGCGGACCCGCCCGTCTTTCCGGGCCTCGTACCCGAACGATGACGACCGCCGGGCGACGAGTGCGCGAACTTTCCGGTATTCGTCTGCCCGTTCGTCGTACCGGTCAGTAATCTGACTGCCCGTGACCAGTCGACACATATCCCCTGCCCCCACCCGCCGCACGGTCGTCAAGGCCGCCGCCGTCACGGCCGTTGCCGCGCCGGCCCTGGTGGGCGCAGCCTCCCCCGCGTTCGCGGACTCCGAGGCACCCGCGTTCCTGCACGGTGTCGCCTCCGGCGACCCGCTGCCCGACGGCGTCCTGCTCTGGACCCGTGTGACCCCCACCCCCGACGCCGTACCCGGATCCGGGAAGGGCCCCGACGTCACGGTCGGCTGGGAGGTGGCCGAGGACCGGGCCTTCAGCCGGACCGTGGCGCGTGGCTCCGCCACCGCGACGGCCGCCTCCGACCACACGGTCAAGGTGGACGTCCGGGGCCTGCGCCCGGCGACCGCGCACTGGTTCCGCTTCACGGCGGGCGACACCGTCTCCCCCGTCGGCCGCACCCTCACCACGCCGACCGTCGACGCCACGACGCCCGGCGTCCGCTTCGGCGTGGTCTCCTGCTCCAACTGGGAGGCCGGCCACTTCTCCGCGTACCGCCATCTCGCCGCCCGTACGGACCTGGACGCGATCCTCCATCTCGGCGACTACATCTACGAGTACGCGAGCGGCTCCTACCCGGAGGCCGAGTACACCGTCCGGCAGCACGAGCCGAAGCACGAGATCGTCTCGCTCGCCGACTACCGGCTCCGGCACGCCACCTACAAGACGGACGCGGACCTGCAGGCGCTGCACGCCGTCCACCCGATGATCGCGATCTGGGACGACCACGAGGTCGCCAACGACACCTGGTCGGGCGGCGCGGAGAACCACACGCCCGGCGCCGAGGGCGAGTGGGCGGCCCGGGTGGCGGCCGCCAAGCAGGCGTACTTCGAGTGGATGCCGGTCCGCGCCTCGACCGAGGGCACCGTCTACCGACGGCTGCGCTTCGGCAAGCTGGCCGATCTGCACCTGCTCGACCTGCGTTCGTTCCGTTCCCAGCAGGCCAAGATCGGCAGCGGCTCGGTCGACGACCCGGAGCGTACGATCACCGGCCGCGCCCAGCTGGACTGGCTGAAGTCGGGCCTCGCGGGTTCGGACGCGACCTGGAAGCTGGTCGGCACCTCGGTGATGATCTCGCCGGTCGCCTTCGGCTCCCTGCCGGCCCATCTCCTCGCCCCGCTCGCCGAGCTGCTCGGGCTGCCCAAGGAAGGGCTCGCGGTCAACGTCGACCAGTGGGACGGCTACACGGACGACCGCAAGGAACTCCTCGCGCATCTGACCCAGCGGTCCATCCGGAACACCGTCTTCCTGACCGGTGACATCCACATGGCCTGGGCCAACGACGTCCCGGTGAAGGCGGCGACGTATCCGCTGTCGCAGTCGGCGGCGACCGAGTTCGTGGTGACCTCGGTGACCTCGGACACCGTGGCCGACCTGCTGCACGTGCCGGCGGGCACGGTCTCGCTGGTGGCGTCGGGCGCGATCAAGGCCGCCAACCGCCATGTGAAGTGGGTGGACATGGACCACCACGGCTACGGCGTGCTCGACGTGACCGCACAGCAGACGCAGATGGACTACTACACGGTTTCCGACCGCACGATGCCGGACGCCACGACCGCGTGGCAGCGCTCGTACCGGACGCGCACGGGAACGCAGAAGATCGAGCGGGTGTACCAGCCGGTGCGCTGACCTGGCCCTGACATGACGTCATGGATGATTTTCAGCCATGATCCATCGTGTTAACGGAAGATCACACCGCTACGGCGGGTGGTGAGTTCGGCCGTTCTAATCCGGACACACCACCCGCCTTCGCCACTTCGTTCGTTACGTCCATGTCTCAAACTCCGGAACGGGCGCAAGTTTTTCTTCCCGATGACCCGATTTGCACCACGAATGATTGGGCTTGATCAATGCTCAACAACGTCTGACATGGACCCGTAATCTCCCCGCGGTGGCGAGGAAGCGCCTCTCCACTCACCCCCCGCGAGGAGTCACCTGTGCGTGCTCTTGTTCGTATATCGCCGCGTATGACACGTCGTGTGCTCGGCACCGCGGTCATGGCCGGAACCCTGGCCCTGGCCCCCCTCTCCGCCCCGTCGGCGGCCCCGACCGCCACCACCTCGGCCGCCGGCCTCTCCGCCGAGGAGTGCGTGGACGAGGCGGACGCCCACTCCGCCGCCCGCAAGGCCCGCGGCGCCGACAACCACGGCCACGAGCCCAACGAGGTCTCCGCCGCCCAGGCCAAGGCCATGGACGCGGACCTGAAGAAGAGACTGGAATCGGTCCGCGTCAGCGGCATGAACTCCACCGCCGCCGTGGTGAACATCCCCGTCTACTTCCACGTCGTCCACAGCGGCACCACGGGCAAGCTGAGCGCGACCGACATCAACAACCAGATGGCGGTCCTCAACGCGGCCTACGGCGGCCAGGGCACCGGCAATGTGAACACCAACTTCCAGTTCACCCTTGCCTCGACCGACTACACGGACAACGCCACCTGGTACAACCTGGCGTCCGGCTCCACGGCCGAGAAGCAGATGAAGCAGACCCTCCGCAAGGGCGGCGCCGGCGCGCTGAACTTCTACACGGCCAAGCTCAGCGGCGGTCTGCTCGGCTGGGCGACCTTCCCGTCCTCGTACAACTCCAACCCGTCCATGGACGGTGTGGTGGTCCTCGACTCCTCGCTGCCGGGCGGCTCCGCGGCCAACTACAACGAGGGCGACACCGCGACCCACGAGGTCGGTCACTGGCTGGGGCTGTACCACACGTTCCAGGGCGGCTGCAACGGAGCCGGTGACTCCGTGAGCGACACCCCGGCCGAGAAGAGCCCGGCGTACGAGTGCCCGGTCGGACGTGACAGCTGCGCGTCCAAGCCCGGTGTGGACCCGATCAAGAACTTCATGGACTACACCTACGACGCCTGCATGACGCAGTTCACCACGGGCCAGGTCACGCGGATGACCGACATGTGGACCGCGTACCGCGCCGGCTGACACACCGTCCGACGGATGAGGGTGCGGCGGGAGAGCCCCCGCCGCACCCTCTCACGCGTCCTGGAGGGACTCGACGAACGCCAGCGCGATCGTCCAGGTCCGCTCGGCGGCGGCCTCGTCCCAGTCCGGCAGCTCGGGATCGGTGTAGATGTGACCGGCACCCGGGTAGCGATAGACCTCCACGTCGGCCCCCGCCTTCCCCATCCGCAGGTACCAGGACGTCAGCCAGTCGTGCGACTCGAAGGGATCCGGGTCGGCGATGTGCAGCTGTACGGGAAGGTCGTCGACCGACGCGCTCTCCGCGATGTCCGAGGTGCCGTGGAGCAGGAGCAGCCCGCGCGCCTTCTCGTCGCCCAGCGCGAGGGTCTGCGCGACCGAGGCGCCGAACGAGAAGCCCGCGTAGACGAGTCCGCGGTCCGAGTAGGGCGCGGCGGCGAGGACGGCACGCCTCAGCAGCTCCTCCTTGCCGATCGACTTCTGGAGCTCCATCCCCTCCTCGACCGTCTCCGCGGTTTGGCCCTCGAAGAGGTCGGGCACCCGAACCTGGTGCCCGGCGGCCCGCAGCCGCTCGGCCGCGGCCTCCACCGCCGGACGCAGACCGTAGGTCGAGTGGAAAAGCATGATGTCCATGCGGTCCATCCTGCCAGCCGGGGTCGCCGAGTCGGAGACACGGAGGTCTCGATCACATGGACACCGCGCTGCGCCCGCTGCTCGTCGTCGGTGGGGCGGTCCTGCTCACCCTGCTGGTCGGCTGGCTCGCCGACCTGTTGCTGCGCCGGGCCGACGCCCACCATCGCGAGACCCCGCTGTGGGGGCTGCTGCGCCGCTGCCGGACGCCGTTGCGGGCGGTACTGCTCGCGTCCGTCCTGCGCGGCACGTATCGCGAGACACGGTGGCCTGCCATCGAGGAGCACGCGACGGGAATCGGCCAGTTCCTGTCCCTCGTCCTCATCGGCTCCGGCGCCTGGCTCGTCGTCCGGATCGCCTCCGCCGTCGTCGACGCCACCTTCGCCCGGTACGCCGCCGCCACCCGGGACCAGGCCCGGGTCCGCCGGGTGCGCACCCAGGTCACCCTCATCACACGCATCGTGACGGCGGTCGTCGCCGTGGTCGCCGTGGCGGCGGCGCTGCTGACGTTCCCGGCACTCAGGACCGTCGGCACCTCGATGCTGGCCTCCGCCGGCATCATCGGGATCGTGGCGGGCATCGCGGCCCAGTCCACCCTCGGCAACCTGTTCGCCGGCTTCCAGATCGCCTTCGGCGACATGGTGCGGATCGGCGACACCGTGGTCGTCGACGGCGAGTGGGGCGTGGTCGAGGAGATCACGCTGACCTTCCTCGCGGTACGGACCTGGGACGAGCGCCGGATCACGATGCCGGTCTCCTACTTCACCGGCAGGCCCTTCGAGAACTGGTCCCGCGGCGGGGCGCAGATGACCGGATCGGTCTTCTTCCACCTGGATCACTCCGCGCCGCTCGACGCCATGCGCCGGCGGACCGAGGAGATCCTGGCGGACTGTCCGGCCTGGGACGGCCGCGAGTGGAACCTGGCCGTCACGGACACCACACCCAGCACGATCGAGGTACGGGCGATGGTGACGGCCAAGGACGCGGACGACCTCTGGACGGTCCGGTGCACCGTACGGGAGCACCTCGTCGGCTGGCTGGTGGAGCAGCACCCGTACGCCCTGCCGCGGATCGCGACCTCGCACGCGGCGCCCTCGGGCTTTCCCGCGGCTCGCGCGGAGGCGAGCATGAA
Source organism: Streptomyces sp. NPDC059875 (assembly GCF_042731085.1). Lineage (NCBI taxonomy): Bacteria > Bacillati > Actinomycetota > Actinomycetes > Kitasatosporales > Streptomycetaceae > Streptomyces > Streptomyces sp. NPDC059875. The sequence goes on along the minus strand of NZ_JBHWJZ010000016.1, from coordinate 8,672 downwards.
CGGGGACGAGTCCGCACCTACCGGCCGCGGCTGAGGGGGCGGGTGGGGCGCGGTCACCTCATGCTGCGCACGTCGAGCTGGCGCAGCACCCGGTCGACCACTTCGGGATCGGTGCCCGGCTCGTTCCGTGCCGAGAGCACCTCGTGGCGGGCGGCCGACATCATCTCCCGCTGGATGCGCTGCACCGCCTTGAACCGCCCGGCCCGCTCGGCGAAGACCGCCCGGCGCTCCTCGTCCAGCATGTCCGGGCTGATCCGCGCCCCGATGTCGAACGCCCCGCGCACCAGCCGCTCCTGAACCTCCTCGGGCAGCTCCTCCACGTCCTCGATCTCCTTGAGCCTGCGCTTGGCCGCCTTCGCCGCGCGGAGCGCGAGCGCCCGCTCCAGGGCGCGCTCGGCGTCCGTGTCGGCCCGTACGCCGAGCCGCTTGACCAGCCAGGGCAGGGTGAGGCCCTGGAGGACCAGGGTGGTCATGATCACGCAGAAGGCGATGAAGACGATCTCGTCCCGGCCGGGGAACGGCGAGCCGTCGTCCGTACGCAGCGGAATGGCGAGCGCCAGAGCCACCGAGGCCACCCCGCGCATCCCGGACCACCACATGACGACGGTCTCCCGCCAGCTCATGGGGATCTCCTCGTCGTAGTCGCGCCGGGTGTGCAGCCGCTTGGCCAGCCAGGTGGCGGGCATCAGCCACAGCAGCCGTACGCCGATGACGACGCCGGTCACCGCCGCGCCCCAGCCGAACATCTCGCCCAGGCGGCCGTCGCCGGTGCCGAAGACGTTGTGGAGTTCGAGTCCGATGAGACCGAAGGCGATGCCGGTGACGAGGGTGTCGACGATCTGCCAGAAGGTCTGTCCCGCGAGCCGGCCCATGACGTCGTCGGCGTCGAGGGCGTGTTCGGCGAGGTAGAGGGCGACGACGAGGACGGCGAGCACGCCGGAGCCGCGCAGCTCCTCGGCGAGGACGTAGGCGACGAAGGGGACGAGGAGGGTGAGCCCGGTCTGGAGGGTGGGCTCACCGAGCACGCCCATGAGCTTGTTGCTGGCCAGCCGAGGGCGAGCCCGACGGCGATGGCGACGACGGCGGAGAGGACGAGTTCGGCGCCGGCGCCCTCCCAGGAGAAGGTGCCGCCGACGGCCGCGCCGACGGCCACGTGGTAGAGCACGATCGCGGTGACGTCGTTGAAGAGCCCTTCGCCCTCCAGGATCGAGACGAGCCGGCGCGGGAGCCCGAGCGAACCGGCGACGGCGGTCGCGGCGACCGGGTCGGGCGGCGCGACGAGCGCGCCGAGCACGACGGCGGCGGCGATGGGGAGTCCGGGGACGAGCGCGTGCGCCATGGCGGCGACGGCGGCCGTGGTGACGAAGACGAGGGCGACGGCGAGCAGGAAGATGGGCCGCCGGTTGGCCGCGAACTGGCGCCAGGACGTGCGTTGCACGGAGGCGTAGAGGAGCGGTGGGAGGACGAGCGGAAGGATGTACTCGGGCGGGATCTCGACGTTCGGTACGAAGGGCAGGAAGGCCAGCACGATCCCGACGAGGGTCATGAGCACCGGGGCCGGGAGCCCGAGCCGGTCCCCGAGCGGCACGGTGAGCAGCGCGCCGAGCAACAGCAGGAACAACAGGGCCAATTGATCCACGGATGTGCCCCTCCGCCTTCCGGCGCGTCGACGATCAGGGCCTCAACCCTGCCACGCACCGGGACGAATCCCGCCAAACCCACAACCGTTGTGGGCATCCGTTCCGCAGGGCGGAAGGGTGGGCACAACCCGCGGGAGCGGCGCCCTTGCAAGGCCGTCCGACCCAGGGCCGTAACAGCCGCCCGCCCTCTAGAGGGCTCGCCGCATCGCCCGGTGCGGTATCCCCGCGTCCTGGAACTCGGGCCCGTACACCTCGTACCCGAGCCGCTCGTAGAAACCGAGCGCATGGGTCTGCGCGTGCAGGTCCACGGCCTTCAGACCCCGCTCACGCGCGGCGTCCTCGATCGCGCGGACCAGCGCCACGCCGACCCCGAGGCCGCGCGCGGCCTTGGTGACCGCGAGCCGTCCCAGCGAGCCCACGGAGGTGTCGGCGCCGGTCTTGCCGACCGCGTCCTCGCCGTGGAGCAGCCGTCCGGTGCCCAGCGGCAGTCCGTCCTCACGGACGGCGAGGACGTGCACGGCCGTCTCGTCGTACCGGTCGTACTCGATCTCCTGCGGTACGCGCTGCTCGACCACGAAGACGTCCCGTCGCACCGCGAAGCACGCCTCGCGGTCCTCGTGGCCGGCGACCTCCCGTACCGAGTACCCGGCGCTCACGCGCTCTCCGCCGCGATCCGGTCCAGCGCGTTCTGCAGGTCCGCCGGGTAGGTGCTCTCGAACTCGACCCAGCGCCCGTCCGACGGGTGCTCGAAGCCCAGCCGTACGGCGTGGAGCCACTGCCTCGTCAGACCGAGCCGCTTCGCCATCGTCGGGTCGGCGCCGTACGTGAGGTCGCCGACGCAGGGGTGGCGGTGGGCCGACATGTGCACCCGGATCTGGTGGGTGCGGCCGGTCTCCAGCTTGATGTCGAGCAGCGAGGCCGCGCGGTACGCCTCGATCAGGTCGTAGTGCGTCACCGAGGGCTTGCCCTCGGCGGTCACGGCCCACTTGTAGTCGTGCTGGGGGTGGCGCCCGATCGGCGCGTCGATGGTGCCGCTCATCGGGTCCGGGTGGCCCTGGACCAGCGCGTGGTAGCGCTTGTCGACGACCCGCTCCTTGAACTGCGCCTTGAGCAGCGTGTACGCCCGCTCCGACTTGGCGACGACCATCAGACCGGAGGTGCCGACGTCGAGCCGGTGCACGATCCCCTGGCGCTCGGCGGCGCCGGAGGTGGAGATGCGGTAGCCGGCGGCGGCGAGGCCGCCGATGACCGTCGTTCCGGTCCAGCCCGGGCTCGGGTGCGCGGCGACCCCGATCGGCTTCATGATCACGACGATGTCGTCGTCGTCGTGGATGATCTCCATGCCCTCGACGGGCTCGGCCACGATCTGGACCGGCGCCGGGGCCCCGGGCATCTCGACCTCGAGCCAAGCACCGCCGCTGACCCGCTCGGACTTGCCGACGACGGCGCCGTCGACCTGGACCTTGCCGGAGGCGGCCAGCTCCGCCGCCTTCGTACGGGAGAACCCGAACATACGGGCGATGGCGGCGTCGACGCGCTCGCCCTCAAGGCCATCGGGAACGGGCAGCGTGCGGATCTCGGGACTCGTACTCACCCGTCGAGTATGCCTTGTGCCGGGAGTGCTCAGTCCTTGTGGACGGTGCCGTCGGGGTCGAGGCCGCGGAAGGACAGGATCACGATCAGGAAGCCGCCGCAGACGATCGCCGAGTCCGCGAGGTTGAAGACGGCGAAGTGCGAGGGTGCGATGAAGTCGACGACCGCGCCCTTGAAGACACCCGGCGAGCGGAAGATCCGGTCGGTCAGGTTGCCCAGCGCACCGCCGAGCAGCAGACCGAGCGCGATCGCCCACGAGGTGCTGTAGAGCTTGCGAGCCAGCCGGGCGATCACGATGATCACCGTCGCCGCGATGCAGGTGAAGATGATCGTGAAGGCCTCACCCATGCCGAAGGCGGCTCCGGGGTTGCGGATCACGTGGAACGTGAGCAGATCGCCGACGACCCGGATCGGCTCGCGGCCCTCCAGCTCGGCGACCACGAGCAGCTTGCTGCCGAGGTCGAGCAGGTACGCGAACAGGGCGACCACGAAGAGCGCGACGATCTTCCGCCTGCCCTTGGGCTGCTCGGCGGGGACCGCGGCCGTGCCGTCGGCGCCCTCCACGCCGTCCGTGCCCTCCGCGTCCGAATCCGGCGTACCGATGATGCGCTCCGCCTCTGCCACGTGAGTCCCTCAACCTAGGTGCCCTGACTGTCCACGAGGGTACGGCACACCCCTGCGGGACCGTCAGGGCATCCGGGCACCGTCAGCCGCGACGCTCCTGCTTCTGCTTGTCCTCGACGCACAGCGTGGCCCGCGGGAACGCCTGCATGCGCGCCTTGCCGATCGGCTTGCCGCAGACCTCGCAGAGGCCGTACGTGCCCGCGTCGAGCCGCTCCAGGGCGTGCTCGGACTGCTGGAGCATCTCGCGGGCGTTGGCCGCCAGGGCCAGCTCGTGCTCGCGGGTGATGTTCTTGGTGCCGGTGTCGGCCTGGTCGTCGCCGGCGCCGTCCCCGGAGTCCCGCATCAGCCCGGTCAGCTCCTCCTTGGAGTGGAGCAGCTCGGCCCGGAGCCTGAGCACCTCGCTCTCCAGCTCGGCGCGGGCCTCGGCGACCTCCTCGGGCGTCCAGGGGTCCTCGCCGGGGCGCACCGCGAGCTCGCCGGTACGGGCCTGGGGGACCGCGGCCTCGTTCTCGGCCGTCGTGACGCCACCCGCGGTCTTCTTCGCTGCCACCGTCCTGGCTCCTGTCTGCTCCACCTGCGCCGCGGAAGCGGCCTTCTTCTTGACCGCGGCCTTCTTGGCCGGGGCTTTCTTCGCCGCCGGGGCCTTCGTGGCCGTCGTGGCCTTCTTGGCCGTCGTGGCCTTGTTCGCCGTCGCCTTCTTCGCCGGGGCCTTCTTGGCCGCGGGGGCCTTCTTCGTCGCCGCCTTCTCGGGAGCCGTCGTCTCGGCCGTGGCCTCGGAGGTCGCCTTGGAGGCCGTCGCCTTGGACGTCTTCCTGGCCACCGTCTTGGCCACCGTCTTGGCCGTCGTGTTGGCCTTGGCGTTGGCCTTGGACGTCTTCTTGGGCGTCGTCGTACGTGTCGGGGCCGCCGTGCCCGCCTTCTTCGTGGCCGTCGTCTTCTTGCCGGACACGTCCTTGGCAGACCCGTCCGCACCGGCGGAACCGGCGGTCGAGGTCTTCTTCGCGGCGGTCTTCTTCGCCACCATGTCGCGGCCCCTTCACATTTTGTGATCTTGCTCGCGAATCGTGCTGGGACGATAAATCGGCCCAAGGCCCGCGGCAACGGGGCACGCCGCCGTTTCGCGCCCGCCCATGCCCGGGGCATGGCCGACCTGCCTCCGTTGTGCCCAGCTCCCCGCCCGGTAATCCGCCCGACCACGTCGGCCGAAGTCCGGCGGAGCCCGTATGGCCATTCGGGTCACGTCGGACGCCCCGGCGAGCCGCCGGAAAAGCGGTCGGCCGAGCCGCTCCCGGGCCCGTACACTGGGCAGAGCGAAAGGCTTGGATGGGGACGAGTAGCGTCGTACGCAGCCATGAGCGACCCGGGGACGGTGAGAGCCCGGGGGCCAGCCCGATGTGAAGCATCACCCCGGAGCCGCCGGAAGAAAGCCGCGAGGCGACTAGAACCGGCATCGCGACCCCAATGAGGGGGCCACGGGCGCACGCCCGGGGCCAAGGAGGGTGGTACCGCGGGAGCCGCGCAACACGGCGCTCTCGTCCCTCCGGACGGAAACGAAGCAGTCCGCCGGAGGAAGATCGATGACGCAGTACCGCCAGGTGCCCGCCCAGGTCGACCTGCCCGCGCTCGAGCACGCCGTGCTCGATTTCTGGCGCGAGAGCAAGGTCTTCGCCAAGACCCTGGAGCAGTCCGAGGGCCGCCCCGAGTGGGTGTTCTACGAGGGCCCGCCCACCGCCAACGGCATGCCCGGCGCCCACCACATCGAGGCCCGCGTCTTCAAGGACGTCTTCCCCCGCTTCCGGACCATGCGCGGCTACCACGTGGCCCGCAAGGCCGGCTGGGACTGCCACGGCCTGCCGGTCGAGCTCGCCGTCGAGAAGGAGCTCGGCTTCTCCGGCAAGAAGGACATCGAGGAATACGGCATCGCCGCGTTCAACGACAAGTGCCGCGAGTCCGTGACCCGCCACACCGACGCCTTCGCCGAGCTCACGACGCGCATGGGCTACTGGGTCGACCTGGACGACGCGTACCGGACGATGGACCCCGAGTACATCGAGTCGGTCTGGTGGTCGCTCAAGCAGATCTTCGACAAGGGCCTGCTGGTCCAGGACCACCGCGTCGCCCCGTGGTGCCCGCGCTGCGGCACCGGCCTCTCCGACCACGAGCTGGCGCAGGGCTACGAGACGGTCGTCGACCCCTCCGTCTTCGTCCGCTTCCCGCTGACCTCCGGCCCGCTGGCCGGCCAGGCGGCGCTCCTGGTGTGGACGACGACCCCGTGGACCCTGGTCTCCAACACGGCGGTCGCCGCGCACCCCGAGGTCACCTACGTCGTCGCGACCGACGGCGAGGAGAAGCTCGTCGTCGCCGCGCCGCTGGTCGAGAAGGCGCTCGGCGAGGGCTGGGTGACCACGGGCGAGTCCTTCACGGGCGCGGAGATGGAGCGCTGGACGTACGACCGGCCCTTCGCCCTGGTCGACTTCCCGGCCGAGGCGCACTACGTCGTCAACGCGGAGTACGTCACGACCGAGGACGGTACGGGTCTGGTCCACCAGTCCCCCGCCTTCGGTGAGGACGACCTCAAGGTCTGCCGCGCCTACGGCCTGCCGGTCGTGAACCCGGTCCGCCCCGACGGCACCTTCGAGGAGGACGTGCCGCTGGTCGGCGGCGTCTTCTTCAAGAAGGCCGACGAGGCGCTCACCGCCGACCTGGACGCGCGCGGCCTGCTCTTCAAGCACATCCCGTACGAGCACAGCTACCCGCACTGCTGGCGCTGCCACACGGCGCTGCTCTACTACGCGCAGCCGTCCTGGTACATCCGTACGACCGCCGTCAAGGACCGCCTTCTCGAGGAGAACGAGAAGACGAACTGGTTCCCGGACTCGGTCAAGCACGGCCGCTTCGGCGACTGGCTGAACAACAACATCGACTGGGCGCTCTCCCGCAGCCGCTACTGGGGCACGCCGCTGCCGCTGTGGCGCTGCGAGGACGACCACCTGACGTGCGTGGGCTCGCGCGCCGAGCTGACCGAGCTCACGGGCACGGACCAGTCGGGGCTCGACCCGCACCGCCCGTACATCGACGACGTCACCTTCCCCTGCCCGAGCTGCTCGAAGACGGCGACGCGCGTGCCGGAGGTGATCGACGCCTGGTACGACTCGGGCTCGATGCCGTTCGCGCAGTGGGGCTACCCGTACAAGAACAAGGAACTCTTCGAGTCCCGGTATCCCGCGCAGTTCATCAGCGAGGCGATCGACCAGACGCGAGGCTGGTTCTACACGCTGATGGCGGTCGGCACGCTGGTCTTCGACAAGTCCTCGTACGAGAACGTGGTCTGCCTGGGCCACATCCTCGCCGAGGACGGCCGCAAGATGTCCAAGCACCTGGGCAACATCCTGCAGCCGATCCCGCTGATGGACCAGCACGGCGCGGACGCGGTCCGCTGGTTCATGGCGGCCGGCGGCTCGCCGTGGGCGGCGCGCCGGGTGGGCCACGGCACGATCCAGGAGGTCGTGCGGAAGACCCTCCTCACGTACTGGAACACGGTGGCCTTCCAGGCGCTGTACGCCCGTACGTCGGGCTGGGCGCCGAGCGCGTCGGACCCGGCGCCGGCGGAGCGCTCGGTCCTGGACAAGTGGCTCCTGTCCGAGCTGAACACGCTGGTGTCCGACGTGACCGAGGCGCTTGAGTCGTACGACACCCAGCGGGCGGGCAAGCTGATCTCCGCCTTCGTGGACGACCTGTCGAACTGGTACGTGCGGCGTTCGCGCCGCCGGTTCTGGCAGGGCGACGCGGCGGCGCTGCGGACGCTTCACGACGTGATCGAGACGGTCACGCGCCTCATGGCGCCCCTGACCCCGTTCATCACGGAGCGGGTGTGGCAGGACCTGGTGGTCCCGGTGACCCCGGAGGCCCCCGAGTCGGTCCACCTGTCCACGTGGCCGGAGCCGGACCAGTCGCTGGTCGACCCGACGCTGTCCACGCAGATGGTGCTGGTCCGCCGCCTGGTGGAGCTGGGCCGGGCGACGCGGGCGGAGTCGGGCGTGAAGACCCGCCAGCCGCTGTCCCGCGCACTCGTCGCGGCGACGGGCTTCGCGGACCTGTCTGCGGACCTCCAGGCCCAGATCACGGAAGAACTGAACGTGACGTCGGTGGCGTCCCTCTCCGAGGTCGGCGGCAGCCTGGTCGACACCACCGCCAAGGCGAACTTCCGCGCGCTGGGCAAGCGCTTCGGCAAGGGCGTCCAGGACGTGGCGAAGGCGGTCGCGGCGGCGGACGCGGCGGCGCTGTCGCTGGCGCTGCGCGAGGCCGGCGAGGCGACCCTGGAGGTCAACGGCGAGACGATCTTCGTCGCCCCGGAGGAGGTCATCATCACGGAGACCCCGCGGGAGGGCTGGTCGGTCGCGTCGGACGCGGGCGCGACGGTGGCGCTGGACCTGGAGATCACTCCGGAGCTCCGCAAGGCGGGCCTGGCGCGTGACGCGATCCGCCTGATCCAGGAGGCCCGCAAGAACAGCGGCCTGGACGTGGCGGACCGTATCGCCCTTCGCTGGTCCTCGGAGTCCCCGGAGACCACGGAGGCCCTGACGGCCCACGCGGACCTGATCGCGGACGAGGTCCTGGCGACGGACTTCGCGACGGGCGAAGCGGACGCAGCGTACGGCACCCCGTTCACGGACGAGGGCCTGTCCCTGACGTTCCGCCTCCGCAAGGCGTAAGCCCAAGCGAAAGGCCCGGCACCCACGTGGTGCCGGGCCTTCTGCATTCCCCCGCCCCACCCCACTCGCCCACGGCAAAGGGCCGGGCCCCAGGTTTCCTGTG